>DATKSH010000136.1:0-2444 GCA_035531735.1 Alphaproteobacteria bacterium | reverse complement strand
TGCACATTGTCGGACAGCGACACGAATATATCCGCGCCGGCCCATAATCCTTCCGGAAAACGCGGATCGTCGTTCATGATGAAGTCGAGTTTAAACGATTTGACGATGTCGGCGGCGAGGTTGCGAAAATGCGTTTCCATGTCCTTGGGCTTGAAATAGCCGAGCATGACGAGGCGCAACTTTTTGTTGGTTGCCTTGGTGGCGCGCTCCATCGCCAGCCACAACGGCAGCGGATGCGCCTTGGTGGCGAAGCTGAGGCGGCCCACGAACAAAACCACGATTTCGTCGGCGCTTGCGCCGAGCGCCGAGCGCTGCGCCGCGCGTTTTTCCGCCGTCGTCAGGCGCGCGAATTTCTCCGTGTCGATGCCGAGCGGGATCACCGGCGTATCGACCGGGCATCGGAAATCGCTTTTGAAGCGGTAATTGTAATAATCGGCGTGGATTTCCCATAACGTCCGTACCGCGTCGCGGATCGCGGCCGAGGGACAAATAAGGGCATCGGCGCCATCCGATGGCGCCAGCATCGCCTCGCCGACCGCCCGCGCGATGCGCTCGCCGCTCATGGTGTGAACGAGGCCGCACGCGGCATAGCCGCCGCCGGAAAGCTGCCGCCGCTTCCAGATCAAATCGGCGATCAGCGGATCGGGTCGGAAAATGCAGGTGATTTTTTCCAGATTTTCCTTGGGGTAATTCGGATGCAAGCCGACGCAACGCTTGTCGGCGTCGATCCCCGCCGCCCGCGCCAGATCCTTGAAATGCTCGAAACTCGGCAGATCGACCGGCCGGCAATAAAAATTGTCCGTGGTGCCGTGGCGGAACCACGCGCCGAGGAAATTATTGACCGCGACGTCGAGGCCGAAAACCTCGCCTTCGGCTTGGCCCGAGGACGGTTGCGCATATTGGATGCAAATGGTCATTTATCCGGTGCTGCCGGTTTTCTTGGCCGGCGCGGTCTGCAATTTCGCAATCGTCGCCGTGGTGCTGTGGCCGTCCACGAGGTTGGCGAGGATTATGCGGCCGCCCCAGCCTTCGACCAGGTCACCGCCCACCACTTGCGTTTTTGCGTAATCCGCGCCCTTGACCAAAACCGAAGGCCGCACGGCTTTGATGAGCTCAAGCGGTGTATCCTCGCCGAAAATCACGATTTGATCGACATCGGCCAAGGAGGCCAAAACGGCGGCGCGCGCGGCTTCCGTTTGCACCGGGCGGCTGTCGCCCTTGAGGCGCTTGACCGACGCATCGCTGTTGAGGCCGACGACCAGCTTGTCGCAGGCCGCTTTCGCCTGCCGGATCAGCGAGACATGCCCCGGATGCAGCAAATCGAACACGCCGTTGGTGAAACCGACCTTGAAGCCTTGCTTGCGCCAACGCTCGGCGATTTCCGACGCCGCCGCGCGGTCGGTGATTTTTTCCTCGGCGATCCGCGCTTCGTCATGCGCCAACTCGCGCGCCAATTCCTCGCGCGAGCAAACGGCGGTGCCGATCTTGCCGACCACCACAGCACCCGCCACGTTGGCCAAGGCCGCGCCGTCGGCCGGATCGAGCTTGCCGGCCAGCGCCAAAGCCATCGCCGCGACCACCGTATCGCCGGCGCCCGATACGTCGAACACCTCGCGCGCGGTGGCGCGGAACGGCACCGCTTTTTCGCCTTTCAAAACGAGGCACACGCCATCGCCGCCGAGCTTGGCCAGCACGCCGCCGAGATTATGCGCCTCGATCAGCTTGCGCGCGGCTTGCTCGGCATCCTCGACCGAGCGGATCGAAATACCGCTGGCCTCGGCCAATTCGCGCCGGTTAGGCGTTAGCAAATAAGCGCCGTTATAGCGGCTGAAATCGCGGCCCTTGGGATCGACGATCACCTTGCGGTTCGTCGCGGCCGCCAGCTTGATAATTTCGCGCAGCGTATTTTCGGTCAGCACGCCCTTGGCATAATCGGACAAAATGACGACCGCGCAGCTTTCGAGCGCGCCTTTGACGCGCAGCAGCAATTGCTGCTCCATCTCGGCCGACAGCGCCTGCGCGATTTCGTGATCGGCGCGCAAAAGCTGTTGGCCGTCGGCAACGAAGCGGGTCTTGAGCGTGGTTGGCCGCCCGTTGTCGGTGAGAAGGTAGGATGTCACCTGCGGCAACTCGGTCAATTGCTTGGCGAGGTCATAGCCGGCCTGGTCCTGCCCGACCACGCCGATCAGATCGGCCACGCTGCCGAGCGCCACGATATTGCGCACGACGTTACCGGCGCCGCCCAAAGTCACCGCCTCCCGTTGCGTGTGCAAAACCGGGATAGGGGCTTCCGGCGAAATGCGCTCGACTTGCCCATAGACATAGCGATCCAGCATCACGTCGCCGACGCACAACACGCGATGGCCGGCCAGTTTCTCGACGAGGGGGATTAAATTGGCGTGCATGGATGGCTCATACATAAGGGTCAGGCGCGGCAAGATAAT
>DATKSH010000135.1:0-3864 GCA_035531735.1 Alphaproteobacteria bacterium | reverse complement strand
TAAAGCAATCGTTATTCCTGTGGTGCTAAGGCGCATCGTCGTCCACTTCAAGATTCACCGCACCATCGAGACGGTACTTGGTGGCGGCGTGACGCTGATGATCGGCATCGCCCTTGTCGCGCTCGCCATTCTTCTGATGTTCCCGATCACGGCCGGCGCCGGTATTCTCGCGCGTGAAAGCCTTGCCGTTGCCTTGGCGGTTGTGCTGCTCGGTTTTCTTATCATGATCACTCGCCGCAACGCCATCAGCCAGGTAGTCGGGTTCATGTCGATCGAGAACGGCCTCATTCTGGCGGCGGTCGGCGTCAAGGGCATGCCGTTGGTGGTCGAGCTTCTGATCGCCTTTTCGGTGCTGGTCGCCTTCGTCATTTTCGGCGTATTCTTTTTCCACATCCGGGAGCGCTTCGACACGCTTGACATTTATCAGCTCGAAAATTTCCGGGGAGAGCGACAACCATGAATCCGCTGGCTTTCATCCTCGGCCTGCCGGCCGGCGCGGCGCTGCTTTTCGCTTTTATCCCGTCTTTCAGGATCGCCGCCAATCTCAACGTGCTTGCGAGCCTTTTGACTTTCGTGGCCAGCCTAAGTCTTTTTTACGTTCGCCCGGAAACATCGCTTTTTTTCCTGATCGACGATTTCAACATTTACCTGATCGTCCTCACGGCCTTCGTGGCCCTGACCACCAGCCTGTTCAGCGCCCGCTACATCCGGCATGAAATCGAAACCGGCCGCGTAATGCCGCACCATGTGCGCTTTTATCATTCCATGTATCAGGCGTTCATCTTCACCATGCTGTTGGCCCTCTCGGCCAATAATTTCGGCATTTTGTGGGTTGCCATCGAGGGTGCGACGCTCAGCACGGTTCTGATGGTCGGCCTCTATCGTACGCCGCAGGCTATCGAGGCCGCATGGAAATATTTTATCCTCTGCGGCGTCGGCATCGCCCTCGCTTTGTTCGGAACCATACTCCTTTATATGGCGGCGCAGCCGGTTATCGGCACCGGCTTGCCGGCGATGGCGTGGTCGGTTCTGTTACCGAAGGTCGCCGGTTTCGACCCCATGGCCCTCAATCTGGCGTTCGTTTTTCTTTTGATCGGCTACGGCACCAAGGTCGGTCTCGCGCCGCTGCATGCATGGCTGCCGGACGCGCATGCCGAAGGCCCGACGCCTATTTCGGCCGTGCTGTCGGGCCTCTTGCTCAACGTGGCACTTTACGCCGTGCTGCGCTTCAAGATGCTGCTGGCCGGCAATGCCCGCGCGCTGGCGCCGGGGCCACTGATGATAACCATGGGGCTCGGCTCCTTGCTTTTAGCGAGTTTCATGCTCTACCGGCGGCGCGACATCAAGCGCCTGTTCGCCTATTCCTCCATCGAGCATATGGGCATCATGACCTTCGCCTTCGGCATGGGCGGCCCGCTGGCCAATTTCGCCGGGCTTCTACATATGACCATGCACAGCCTGACCAAGTCGGCGATTTTCTACGATGTCGGTTTTATTTCGCAGGACAAGGACACGCAAAAGATCGGCGAGATTCGCGGCCTGACCGACAACCTGCCATTGCTCGGCTGGGCGCTGGTGTTCGGCGTGCTGGCCATCGCCGGCCTGCCGCCGTTCGGCGTGTTTCTGAGCGAGTTTCTGATCGTCACTTCGACTTTCGCCCGCGAACCATTACTCGCCATTCCACTGGTTCTCGGCTTATTGGTCGCCTTCGGCGCCCTGATCCTGCACGTGCAGGGCATGGCTTTCGGCGCCGGCGAAGAGCGAACGAAGAATCGCGCGAGCATCGGCACGATGGCCCTTGTCCCGCTTTTCACGCATCTCGGCCTCGTGCTAATGGCCGGGATTTACCTACCGGGGCCGCTGGTCGCGTGGTTTCAGCATGTGGCAAAATTGCTCGGCTAGAGGATGAACATGGGTGACGCCTCCGGACTTCTCGATTTTCTTGCCAGCGGATCGCCGGTGACGGGGCATCGGCCATGGCCGCGGTTTTGCTTAAACATGGGACAATGGCGCGATTTGATTGCCGTTCTTGAGAGCCGTGAATGGTCGTTGCTCGGCTTGTGGGCCGAACCGGAAGAAGTGCATGTCGCGCTGTATGACGAGGCGCGGAAGGAACTCGCGGTCGCCTCGCTGGCTTGCCTCGACGGGCGGTTTCCATCCTTGTCATCCGTGCGGCCCGGTGCCATCCGGCTTGAACGTGCAATTCAGGATTTAACCGGCCTTGTAGCCGAAGGGCTCGAAGATACGCGGCCGTGGCTCGACCACGGGCAGTTTTCCATCAGTCATCCGCTGGCGCGCGGTCCCGCCCCCGCCGCTCCGCGCCCGGCGACCGGCTATGCTTTCCTGTCCGCCGAAGGTGAAGGACTGCACCAGATTCCGGTCGGACCGGTTCATGCCGGCATCATCGAGCCCGGCCATTTCCGCTTTCATGCCAACGGCGAAACGGTGGTACGGCTCGAAGAGCGCCTCGGCTACGTGCATAAGGGCATCGAAGCGCTCATGCAGGGCAAGACGCCGGCGGAAGCCGCCAAGCTTGCCGCCCGCGTTTCCGGCGATAGCACGGTCGCCTACTCCATTGCTTTCGCCCGCGCGGTCGAAGCGGCGTTGGGAATCGAGGCGCCACCGCGTGCGCAAGGGCTGCGCGGGTTGATGGCCGAGCTTGAACGTCTCGCCAATCATTTCGGCGACATCGGGGCGATTTGCAATGACGCCGCTTTCGTCTTCATGCATTCGCAATGCAGCATCCTGCGCGAAAAGGTGCTGACCGCTTCGGAAGCCTGTTTCAGTCATCGGCTGATGATGGATCGCGTGGTGCCGGGTGGCGTCGCGCAGGATCTGAGCGGGGAATCCGCACGGCGCTTGCGCGATCTCGCCGGCACGCTACGGCGCGCTTTTGAACCGCTGGTTGAAATGTATGACAACACGCCCTCGATTATCGACCGCACCTACGGAACCGGCATCGTGACGCCGGATTTGGCGCGACGCTTCGCTGCTGGCGGTTTTGTGGGGCGCGCCAGCGGCCGCGCGTTCGACGCGCGGCGTGATCTTGCCTATCCGCCTTATGACAAACTCGATTTCGAAACCTCGCTGCTCAACCGGGGCGATGTCGGCGCGCGGCTTTGGGTGCGCGTCGAGGAAGCGAGGGCCAGTCTTACGCTGATCGAAAAAATCCTTACCGATCTGCCCGGCGGTTCCTTGCAAATCCCGCTGCCGGCCGGCGGCGGCGAAGGTATGGCGGTGGTCGAGGGATTTCGCGGCGATATTCTGGTATGGGTGCGGATCGGGCCGGAGGGGCGCATTATGCGCTGCCATTCGCGCGACCCATCATGGTTCCAGTGGCCGCTTCTCGAAGCCGCCATTGACGGCAACATCGTCGCTGATTTTCCGCTCTGCAACAAATCGTTCAATTGCTCCTATTCGGGCCACGACCTTTGAGGATGAAAAAAGCAACATGCTGAAAATGATGGCCAGATATATCCTGCGCGGCCCGGTCACGATTCCGGCACCGAAAGCGTCCGATGCGGCGCTGGCCGAATTGGCTAAACAGGTCGAACGTACCGCGCGGCGCAAGCTCGGTCGCAGCCTTGCGATCCGCGAGGTTGATGCCGGCTCCTGCAACGGTTGTGAGCTTGAAATTCATGCGCTCAACAACCCCGTTTACGATCTTGTGCGTTTCGGCATTCGCATCGTGGCCGCGCCGCGCCATGCGGACGTGCTGCTCGTCACCGGGCCGGTGACCGCCAACATGGCGGAAGCGTTACGCCGAACCTATGAAGCGACGCCGAATCCCAAATGGGTGGTGGCGGTTGGCGATTGCGCGTTCGACGGCGGTTGCTTCGCCGGCAGTTATGCCGTGCGCGGCGG
>DATKSH010000134.1:0-2711 GCA_035531735.1 Alphaproteobacteria bacterium | reverse complement strand
CCGCATGCTGGCGGCAGCCGAGGCCGAAAAGGACAAGCCCGCGCCGCGCGGCGGCCATTGGTTCGCCATCCTGGCGATCGGTTTGCTGCTGCCGATTGCCGTTTTCGCGCTTTATGTCTATCTCGGCGCGCCGGAACTGGTCGGCGTGGTGCGCTGACGCACACGTTCACAAAAAAGTCTTATTCCCGGACAATCGGTCGCTGATTTTGCGCCGAACGGGCCAATTGGTCGCCGTGCCCGGCGCGGCGGATTGGTCTAGCCTTGATCCCGAATCCGAAAACGCGATCACGCGCTTTCCAGCCGAAGGAGGTTGTCATGAAACGATTCCATTCACGCGCCCTGCTCATCTCCCTCGCCGGCACGGCCCTGCTGCTATGTGCACAACCCGCCGCCGCGCAAAACGGTTATGAACAAAATAACGACGGCCAAAACGGCACGCCGCCACATGCGCAAGCCAACAGCATGAATGGCGATTATGAATACAACGGAACCGCGAATTGGGCCGGCCCTTATGTCGGCGCCCATGTCGGCGATGCGATTTCCGAATTCACCAACGAAGGCAGCCGCCCCGGCCCCGGCGGCACCGACGATAATTTCACGACCGGCGTCCAAGCCGGCTACAACTGGCAGCACGGCCATATGGTTTACGGCTTCGAAGGCGACGGATCGTGGCTTCCGGTCGATAATCATTTCGCCGGCGGCAGCTATGACCAAAACTGGCTTTCGACCCTCCGTGCCCGCGCAGGTTACGCGATGGGGCGCTTTTTGCCCTACGTGACGGCCGGCCTTGCCTTCACCGGCACCCAAACCAACGCGGGGGCCGGCGGTTCGGAGGGCAGCGTTCACACGGGCCTCGCGCTCGGCGGCGGCGTCGAATATATGTACAATGATCGCTGGTCGATGGACGGCCAATACCTCTACGCCGACGCACCCAACGAGCATACGACCATCGGCGGCACGACCTATGCCGGCGGCGCCAATCATGTGCTCACCGTCGGGGTCAATTACCACTTCGAGTGATCAGGCCGCTGCGTTGCCCGATTCTGTCAGGGCTTCGCGCAGGATGCGGGCCAATTGCTCCTTGCGGTAGGGCTTGCCGAGATAACGGAACGAATGGGCAATCTCGTGGCGACTGGAGGAGCCGTTGGCGCGCGCTTCGGGATAGCCCGAGGTCAAAACGATTTTGAGCGCCGGCCAGCAATGCGCGGCCTGCCGCGCCAGTTCGACGCCACCGATGTCGCCTGGCATCACCACGTCGGTGAACAGGAGATCGACCTTCTCGCCGTTGAGCATGAGCAGGGCGTCGGCGGCCGAGGCCGCCTCCAGCACGCGATAGCCGAGATTGCTCAATTGGCGGGCGACAACGCGACGCACGGCCGCGTTATCCTCGACCGCCAGCACGGTTTCGCTTCCCCGCCGCCGCATGGGTTCGGCAACAACCGGCGGCGGGGCGCTTTCGGGAATTTCGGCGGCGCGCGGCAAGTAAAGGCGGAACGTGGCGCCGGCATCCGGGCGGCTTTCGACGTCGATATGGCCCTGCGATTGCTTAGCGAAGCCGAACACCATGCTGAGGCCGAGCCCGGTGCCGCGCCCGCGCTCCTTGGTGGTGAAGAACGGCTCGAAAACGCGATCAACGATTTCGGGCGCGATGCCGGGGCCGGAATCGCAAACCTCCAGCACCGCGTAATCGCCGGGCGCCAGGTCGTCATCATGCCGGTTGCGGTCGGCGACCGAAACGCAGCGGGTGGCAATTTTCAAAGATCCGCCGCCCGCCATCGCGTCGCGCGCGTTGGCGGCAAGATGGACAAGGCTGGCTTCGAGTTGCGCCGGGTCGGCCAGCGCCGGCCATGCGTCCGGCGTCAGGTCGAGGACAATCTCGATGCCATCGCCGACCGCGCGGCGCAAATCGCGGATCACGTCGCGGACCATGCGGTTGAGGTCTATGGCGTGCGGCCGCATCGGCAACTGGCCGGCAAAGGCGCGCAGCCGCCGGGTCAAATCGCCGCCGCGCAGGGCGGCGTCGAGCGACTCCTGCGCCAGGCGCCGCTCGTCGCCGCGGTTCGCTAACCGCTCCTGCAAAAGTTCCAGGTTGCCGACGATGATGCCGAGCAGGTTGTTGAAATCGTAGGCGAGGCCGCCGGTCGTGCGGCTGATGATCTCCATGCGCTGCGCGCGGCGCCAGTGCACATCGGCCCGGTCGCGCACGGCGCGATCGCGCTCAAAGGCGTTGAAGCGCACGCGCCCGTCGGCGCCGCGCTGGGCAACAATCGCTAGCTCGACGCGCAAGGCATGGCCGTCGCGGTGGCGCGCGTCGATGTCGATCCAAAGGCCATCGCGGTGACGCGATCCGGCCAGAAAACGGAAATGCTTGTCGGAAACGATGGTGCCGGCGGCCGGGCGGCCGATTATGTCGGCACGCGGCCAGCCGAACAGCGCCGAGGCGCGCGCGTTCCATTCGCAAATCGTGCCCTTCTCGTCGGTTTGCACGAAGGCGTCGGTCAACGCCTCGATCAAGAGACGCAGCGAGGCGCTGCAATCGTCGCGCGCCCACCGCAAGGCCATATCGCTTCGCGCCATGCGGCGCGAGGCCAGCTTGACGGTCAGGCCAAGGCCGGCCACCGCGACCGCCCCCACGATCGCGACGCCGGCGGAGGGAACGATCAGGCCGTGCCGCATCGCCAGCAGCGCGGCGGCGGACAATCCGAACGGCA
>DATKSH010000133.1:0-3048 GCA_035531735.1 Alphaproteobacteria bacterium | reverse complement strand
CGGAAAAAGGCGCTTTTGAGCCAAAAAACCGGGCGGTGCAGGCCCGCTGTGCACAAACGACAGCGCCGCTATGACAGCCACCGGAGAGAGTCAAGCGTCAAAACGCCTGCTTAAGAAAAAATTTACGAATCATGCGGTTTTAAAATTATGCGTCACCGCCGTGTTCTTCAAACGGACGCCGCCGTCGATATGAAGAATCTCGCCGGTGATCGACGGATTCTCCAAAAGAAGCCGGACGGTTGTGGCGACATCCTCGACTCGAATCTCGGCTTTCAGCGGCGTGGCATCGACCAAACGCCGGAAATTCTCCGCCGATTGCCGTGCGGCCGGCAACACCGGTCCCGGCGCCACGCCGTTGACCCGCACGTCCGGCGCGAAACGGTGCGCCAGTTCGAGAGTCAGCACCCGTAGCGCCTTTTTAGCCTGCTTATAGGCGCTGAAACCGATGTCGGGCATGCAGCCGTCGAGCATATTGACGATCGCGCCGCGCTGTCCCGGCGGCAACAGCTTTTTAAAATTTTCGCACAGCAAACGCGGGGCCTCGAAATTGACCATCTTGAACTCGCTGCCGCCCGGCACCGCCGAATCCGGCTCGAAAAAGCCGGCATTGTTGACCAGCCCCGCAATGGGCCCGATTTCCGCCGCCAGCGACGGCAGCATCGTTTCGACCGCGCGGCGGTCGGTGAAATCGACTTGCATCAGGTGCGCCTTGACGTCGTGTTTTTTGATCTCGGCCGCCGTTTCCTTGGCCTCGCTGGCCGAGCGGTTGTAATGCACGACGACGTTCCAGCCCCCTTGGGCCAGTTCGATGGCAATGGCGCGGCCGATGCGCTTGGCCGCACCCGTGACGAGCACCCATTTGCCCGGCTTGCTCATGGCGCAGCTCCCGGCCGGCTACGGCAAATCTCGATGCCGGCGCGGGCGGTGCCGGCATAGATGCGCGGCTTTTCGAGGCGTACGCGCACCTTCTGGATGCGCAAATCGCGGAAGCAGAAATCGGCGATTTGCTCGGCCACGGTTTCCAAAAGCGGCACATGGCCGAGCTTCGGCAATTCCTCGCGGATGAAGCGATAAAATACTTCGTAATCGATCACGCGGTCGAGGCTGTTCTCGGTCACATCCTGATAGCGGTGGGGCAGGGCGGCTTCGGCCTCGATCGCCACGACGACCGGTTGCGGCCCGGTGCGCTCGGAAGGATGAAAACCAACCCGCATCTCGACTGTGCAGTCGCAGAGGAAAACATGGATATGGTCGGGCTCGTTGGCCTGCGGCGGCGCGAGGGTGACGACGGCATGCGGGTTCATCGATCGGTCGCTTTCTTTTTCGGCGCGCGGTTGGCATAGGCCGGCTGCGGCCCGTTTATAAGCGCCGAAATTACGCCGTGCCAAGTGCGAATTTCCTGCTCGGTCATTTCCGCGCGTTGCAGCATGTTTTGCAGGCTGCGCACCATGCCGGGGCGCATATGGTCGGCGACGAAAAACCCGCGCTCCTCCAGCGCCGATTCGAGGCGTCCGAAAAAGCCGAGATATTCCTCATGCGTGGCCGGGCGACTATCGCCCCTATGCATCTGGCGCGGCGGCGTCTGGTCCTGCGCCTGATACCATTCATAGCCTATGAGAAGCACGGCCTGCGCGAGGTTGAGCGAAGAAAATGCGGGATTGAGCGGAATGGTGATGCGCGCATTGGCCAGCGCCACATGATCGCCGATCAACCCGGTGCGCTCGCGCCCGAACATCACGCCAACTTTCTGATCGCCTGCAATGCGCTCTTGCATATCCGGCATCGCCGCGCGCGGGGTAAAAATGCGGTTGACCATGTCGTGCTTGCGCGCGGTGGTGGCATAGACGAAATTCAGGTCGGCGAGGGCGTCCGGCACGGTGGGATAAATCCTGGCCGCTTTGAGAACGGCATCGGCACCGGAGGAGGCTGCGTCCATCCGTGCCTGCAATTCGTCGTGCAGCGGCCATGGATCGCGCGGATCGACCAGGCGCAACTCGCCGAGGCCGCAATTCATCATCGCGCGCGCCGTCATGCCGATATTCTCGACCAGTTGCGGTTCGACGAGGATGATGGAGGGAGCCGATATGGTTTCGATGTCTGTGGACGATGGCATGGTGTTATTCTATGATCCGCATCCTCGCACGCCAAGCATTTCCGTTGTTGTGGATCGAATATAATGCTCGACGCCTATATCAAAAAAATCCTCAACGCGCCGGTTTATGACGTTGCGGTGGAATCGCCGCTTGACCCGGCTCCGGCGTTGTCCCATCGCCTTGGCCGCAAGATATGGCTCAAGCGCGAGGATTTGCAGCCGGTGCATTCGTTCAAGCTGCGCGGTGCCTACACGAAAATGACGGCGCTCGACGCGGCGCAGCGCAAGCGCGGCGTAATCGCGGCCTCGGCCGGCAACCATGCGCAGGGCGTGGCGCTGGCGGCGAAGAAGCTCAGGATCAAAGCCGTCATCGTCATGCCGGTGACGACGCCCGAAATCAAGGTGCGCGCGGTGCAGGGCCACGGTGCGGAAATTGTCCTCGAAGGCGACGATTACAACGAGGCTTTGGCGCACGCGAAGCAACGCGCGAAGAAAAAGCGCCTTACGTTCGTTCACGCCTATGACGACCCGGACGTAATCGCCGGGCAGGGCACCGTCGGCATGGAGATTTTGCGCCAGCATACCGGCGCCATCGAGGCGATTTTCGTGCCGGTCGGCGGCGGCGGGTTGATCGCCGGCGTCGCGGCCTATGTCAAATTCATGCGGCCTTTGGTCAAAATCATCGGCGTCGAGCCCGACGATGCCGACAGCCTTTATCAGGCGCTGAAAGCCGGCCATCCGGTCAGACTGCCGCAGGTCGGCATTTTCGCCGATGGCGTGGCCGTCGCCGAAACCGGCCATGAGCCGTTCCGTATCAATCGCCGCCATGTGGACGACGTGATCCGCGTTTCGACCGACGAGATTTGCGCGGCGATCAAGGATATTTTCACCGATACGCGCGCGGTGGCGGAGCCGGCTGGCGCGCTCGGCGTCGCCGGACTCAAGAAATACGCGGC
>DATKSH010000132.1:0-3720 GCA_035531735.1 Alphaproteobacteria bacterium | reverse complement strand
GCACGGGGCCGAGATGCGGAATCCGGTTTGTTTTCCAAGCGGATGGTAACCAAATCGGATTCCGCATAAATTCGCTTTCGCCTTTGGGCGAAAGCGAATTTTGCGGAATGACGCCGTGGATATTTCCGAAACTTAATGCAGATGCACGCCGGTCGCGATGTAGGCGACGATGACGAAGCTTTCCCACAGGACATGCGCGATCTGGTCGGTCGCCAGGAAGAAGAAGGCATAGAACAATCCGGGGTTTTTTTCCAGCAGCATCAACGCCGGCCGGGCGATCAGCGGCTTGAGCCGCGTGCGATCGACCAAGACAAACGAGGCCGCGCCCAAAACCGCGCCGGCCAGCACGTCGGTCGGGTAATGCATGCCGGAATAAACCCGGGCGAAAGCGCCCAGCGTGCCGATGACCAGCGCCACGAAACCCAAGCGCCGCGAGAGGGCGAAGACGCCGGCGACGAGGGCGAACAGCAAGGCGACATTATCGCTGGGGAACGAGCTCCAGGCGGCGATCTTGGCGGTGCCTTCCGACATGAAATGCGGCAGGGCGAAATGGAGGGCCGGTTCGTTCATCGGCCGCACGCGGAACGGCGTGACCGCGGCGATAACCCGCGCCAGCAAGGGCGCCAGCACCGAGGCGGCGCAAATGGCGAGCACGCGCGCGCGCGTCTCATTCTTGGCGGCGGCGGGCTTTTCCTTGCGGAACCACGCCCAATAGAGCATCGCCATCAAGGGCGCGCCTTTGAGCAAATAATTGTTGGCGAAGCCGTGTATCAGCGCGTCGAAGGCGCGCGAACGGCCGGCGAAGCCGTTGACGTAGTGAATGATCGCCAAATCGAACGGATTGATGCTCACGATAAGGCCTGCCTGTGCCCGAAGAAAGACACGCCCGCGCCGCCTATGCGCGGGACCGCAGCTCTGCATTCTAGGGAACAAGAGCAAAAGTTTGGTTAAAATCGAACTTACCGTGCTTGGCGGCGGGGCCGCGGGGGCCTAATATCGAGGCGCCATGAGCGCCAAACCCCTGCAATATTCCGCCGTTACCCGCGACATCCGCGTCTCGGTGCAGCCGTTGTTCCTTGAGGATCAGTCGGCCCCGGCCGAAGGCCGTTTCGTCTGGGCCTACCAGGTGCGGATCGAGAATCTGGGCCGCGAAACCGTGCAGTTGAAAAGCCGCCATTGGCGCATCACCGACGCGCGCGGCGAACTGATCGAGGTCAAGGGCGCGGGCGTGGTCGGCGAGCAGCCGGTGCTGGAACCCGGCGACAGCTTCGAATATACCAGCGGCACGCCGCTTGCGACGCCGTCCGGCATCATGATGGGCGCTTACCATATGGAGAACGAGCGCGGCGAACGTTTCGAGGTCACCGTTCCCGCCTTCTCGCTCGACAGCCCGCATCAGGCGGTGAGGTTGAATTAGAAAGGTTTTCTTAATGACCCCGGACGTGTTCCGGGGGTATTTAGAAAACCTTCTATCCCCGCGAAAGCGGGGATTATGGCCTGTTTTGCAAGATGGATGCCCGCCTGCGCGGGCATGACGCGGACATGATGATCGAGTCCTTCACCTATAAAGGCCCGCGCGAGGGCTCGCGCCTTTTAATTCTGGGCGCGGTGCACGGCAACGAGAAATGCGGCAGCATCGCGATCAAGCGCCTGATGGAGGAAATCGGCCGGGGAGAAGTGAAGATCGAGGCCGGGCAATTGACCGTGGCGCCGGTCTGTAACCCGCGCGCTTTTGAGCAGGACGTGCGCTTTACCGAGCGCAATTTGAACCGCTATCTTTTGCCGGACGCCAACCCGCAAACTTACGAAGCGCAACTCGGCAACGAATTATGCGCCCTTATCGAACAATGCGACGTGCTGCTCGACATTCATTCCTATACCGTCGGCGGCGCGCCGTTCGCGTTCGTCGGCGGCGCCAGCGAAAAGGAATTGGCGTTCGCATCGCGCCTCGGCGCGGCGGCGGTGTTGACCGGATGGGAGCAGGCTTACGCCGCCACCGGCCGTTGCGACGGCGTCGATAAAAACGAAGGCATCGGCACCACCGAATATGCAAGGCGGTGCGGCGCCATCGGCGTGACGCTCGAATGCGGCCAGCATTTGGCCCCCGAAGCGCCGGAAGTGGCCACTCGCGCGATCCATAACGCGCTCGCCTATCTCGGCCTCGGCGCGGCGGCGGCGCCGTCCGCCGCCGTGCCGGCCTGCGCCGTGCCGGCATCAAAGCCGCCGGTCATCACCGTCACGCATGTTTTTTACCGCGACGATCCCGGCAGTTTCCCCAAAGTGTGGACGCATCTGGAGCCGGTCGCGGAAGGCGAGGTTCTGGCGCGCCACGCGAACGGCGAAGCCATCGCCGCGCCCGCCGACGGTTTCATGATCATGCCGCGCGCCAATTGCCCGGTTGGGGAAGAGTGGTTTTATTTTGGGGTTGCGGAAAAGTCCCGAAGCTAGAACAAATTCCAATTTGATGGAATCGATTAGCCAAACCGGACGGACCGGCCCCCCTCCCGCTTGCGGGAGGGGCTGGGGGAGGGCTGCACAACATGAAGAACAAGCTTCTCCGGCAAAAACGCATGCATGGTGTTTTTCTTCTTGCTGAAATACGGAGCCATGTTTCGAGAGCCCTCCCCTAACCCCTCCCGCAAGCGGGAGGGGGACAGACCGTCCTTGCGAAAACCATTCCACTTTAACGGCGGCTAATGTGCCTCCGCCCAATTGGCGGCGTGGCCGGCCTCGGCGATGATCGGGACTTTGAGGGTGACGGCGGGCAGGGGGGCGTCCTGCATCACCTGCTTGACGAGAGCGGTGGTTTTTTCGAGTTCTTTTTTCGGCACCTCGAACACCAGCTCGTCATGGACCTGTAACAGCAAACGCGCGCCGAGCTTGGCCTCCTCTAATGCCGGCCCGACGCGGATCATGGCGCGTTTCATGATGTCGGCGGCGGTGCCTTGCAGCGGCGCGTTGATCGCTTGCCGCTCCGCCGCCGCGCGGCGCATCGAAACTTTCTCCTTGATGCCGTTGATATAGACGCGCCGCCCGAACAGGGTTTCGACATAGCCATGCTGGCGCGCGAATTCTTTCGTCGCGTCCAGCCAGTCGCGCAATTCATAAAAGCGATCCAGATATTTGCGGATGAAATCGCCGGCTTCCGCGGGCGTGGTGCCGATTTGCCTGGCAAGGCCGAAACCGCTGATGCCATAAACGATGCCGAAATTGATCGCTTTCGCCGCGCGGCGCTTGTCCGGCGTCATGTCCTTGAGCGGTATGCCGAACACTTGGCTTGCCGTTAGCGCATGAATATCGACGCCGTCATGGAAGGCCTGGATGAGGGCCTTGATGTTGGCGACTTCGGCGGCGAGGCGCAATTCGATTTGCGAATAATCGACCGACAGAAGTTCGTAACCATCCTCGGCGATGAAGGCGCGGCGGATGGCGCGGCCGTCCTCGGTGCGGATCGGGATGTTCTGCAGATTGGGATCGGTCGAGGATAGGCGCCCGGTCGCGGCGCCGACCATCGAAAAACTGGTATGCACGCGGCCGGTCTTGGCCGAGATTTGCTCCGGCAGTGAATCCGTATAAGTCGATTTGAGCTTGGCGACGCCGCGCCATTCGAGAACCTTGGCGACGATCTCATGCAATTCCGCCAGCGGTTCGAGAATATCGGAGGCGGTCGAATAGGCGCCCGTTTTGCCCTTGCTGGAACCGCCGAGCTGCATCTCGCCG
>DATKSH010000131.1:0-3607 GCA_035531735.1 Alphaproteobacteria bacterium | reverse complement strand
GCCGCGTAAGTTGAAAGCGTTTGGTTGCTTGCAAGCAGCCAAGCTGCATAATTTCTGGCGTCATCATATGTCGGCCTGCCGCTTGAATGGTGGACTAAATGTGTGCCGGCCGCTTTAAAAGACTTGGAGGCTTTTGGAAGGCGTGTGGGGCAACCTCTATTACGATGATAGCCGAAACCAGAGCTGGGCAAGCGACCGGCGCGTCTGTTCACCAAAGTTTTTCTCGGCTTATTTTCGCCTCGATGTATCGGGCGATGTCCTGTCCCGCAAGGAAGTTGACACAATCATCGCCGTTGCCGGAAACGAGGCCGCATTGGCGAAGAAATTTCGTGACGGCATAAAAACTAAAATGAAGAGTGGTCGGTCGAAGGCATCGGTCATGCTCGACGAGCTGACATTGAGTGTCGACAAAATAAAAGACGCCGATGTTCCCACATTTCTCAAAACCGTCCTTGGTCTCTATGACGAGCTGTGGCTCGACAACGACAAGGCCAGAGGCATGATGGCAATCGAAGATAATCGGTTGCGCTTGCACTGGCTTCTCAACGCCGTCCGACGCCGCACCGACGCAAGCCAACGAAATGCCTTGCTGACGCAAGCGTTGGTTGATGCCCCAACAACTTGCCTCGTGGACTTTGCCGAGCGTATGGACTCCGAGCAGAAGCCAAAAGCAGGTGGTGGTGTTACCCCCGAAGGCGAACGTTTTGTCGATACTGATACCGCAAACGCCTTGGTCAAAATGGCCATGCAGCGTGTCAAAACCGATGCCAAAAGCAACAAACTTGGAAAAATCGAAAGGCTCATGCCGTTCCTTTACGAAATCTGGCGCATGCTCCCCAATGGGCCGGAAGAAGTATTGCAGATCACCAAGACCGCCCTCAAAGATGATGATTTCGTCCTCAATCTCGCTTTCAGCTCGGTCGGTCAAACATGGTCACAAGGCATGGGTATGGTCGGACTAGGCGACTTGGTTGCTGTGGGTAAATCGAAGGTCAACAAGACCGACATAAGCAATGTGATCGATCTTGACGCGTTTATGGCGCGTCTGATCGAAATTCGCGACAGTGGAAAAATAACAGAGGCCCGACAAAAAGCCCTTGGTGCTTTCTTCCAGCTTTGGGAAGAAGCAGAAAAAGAGGAAGCCGCCTAAAACATTAGACCTCTAATGTTTTTATTCCGGTTCCGAAAATCTAACCCCTTGAAAATATGGTGCTGCCGATAGGAATTGAACCTACGACCCCGTCCTTACCAAGGACGTGCTCTACCCCTGAGCTACGGCAGCATGCCGGAAAGAAGGCGGTTTTTGCATAACCGGGCCGGCGGAACAAGCTATAACAAATCCGCCCGGCCATAAACCGCAATCGCGCCCGCATCGAGCTTTTTTTCGCGCTGGTGCCATGCCCATGACTGGTCGCCTTGCGAGAAATGCCACCATTCGTCGGTGGCGCGGTGGAAACCCTCGGCCCGCATCAATTCGTAAAGCAAAACGCGGTTGGCGTGCGCGCGCCGGCCGGCCTCGTCTTGCGCCGTGGCAAAATAATCGGGGTGCGAGCGGTCGGAATTCTCATCGATCGGCGCGCCCATATCCGCCTCGCGCCCATGCTCGTCCGCCAACGTGCAATCGATCACCGCGCCGGTCGAATGCGGCGGCGGGGTTTTGGGGTCGTCGCTCGGAATGCCCCACAGGCGGAAAACTTTTTCCGCCAGTTGCGCGCGTTGCGCCTCGGTTAACGTGGCCGGGTCGAATCCGGCCGCCTTGGCCTGAATGGCGAATTCGCGCTCGACCATGAAACCCTGAACGGCGTTGGGCCGATAAGCGTCGAACAGCATGATCGTCCAGCCCGGCCGCGTCGCCCGCAACCGCTCCTGCACGCGCAACAGGGCCTGCAAAACGCCCCGCCGCAGCATCCACGGCGAAGCCCCGTTATAAGGCGCGCCAAGCGCCTGATAGGCATGGGGCGCGAAAAAAGCGAATTTATCCCTTGGAATCGGGGCCAAAACCTCGCCGCATTCTTTTATAGGTATGGAACGGTAGGGCTTCATGGGCTAAACCTTAGCCGATGAAAACCGAGCCGCCAACCACGACCGAGGCCGAAGCGCGCCGTGTCCGCGAAGCCGCCGCGCTGCGCGAGAATTTGCGTAAACGGAAGGCACAGCAAACCGAAAGACAGGAACGGAACGTTAAAAATGCGAGAGCGTTATAACCTGTTAGCGTCATGCCCGCGAAGGCGGGCATCCATCTTTATGGAACCAAAAATGGATCCCCGCTTGCGCGGGGATGACGCCTAGGGAGAAAACCATGCCCGTAATGCCCGACCATTGGATTCGCCAAATGGCGCGCGAGCAGGGGATGATCGCGCCGTTCGAGGAGAAGATGCAGCGCGCCGGCGTCATCTCCTACGGCCTGTCGTCCTATGGCTATGACGCGCGGGTGGCCGACGATTTCAAGATTTTCACCAATGTCGATAACGCCATCGTCGATCCCAAGAATTTTTCCGAAAACAGCTTCGTCACCCGCAAAACCGAGGTCTGCATCATCCCGCCCAATTCCTTCGTCCTCGCCCACACGGTCGAATATTTCAAAATCCCGCGCGATATTCTGGTGATCTGCCTCGGCAAATCGACCTATGCGCGCTGCGGCCTCATCGTCAACGTCACGCCGCTGGAACCCGAATGGGAAGGCCATGTGACGCTGGAGATTTCCAACACCACGCCCTTGCCCGCGCGCGTCTATGCCAACGAAGGCGTGTGCCAGTTCCTGTTCCTCAAGGCCGACAGCGAATGCGAAATTTCCTACGCGGACAGGGGCGGCAAATATCAGGGCCAAACCGGCGTCACGCTACCGCGGATGGAACAGAAGAAGGCGAGCTAAATGGACCGCATGCGCATCAGGGGTGGCAAGCCGCTCACGGGCAAAATCCATATCAGCGGCGCCAAGAACGCCGCCCTGCCGCTGATGGCCGCCAGCCTCCTGACCGACGAAACCCTGACGCTCGGCAACCTGCCGCATCTCGCCGACATCACGACGATGGCCAATCTGCTCGGCCAGCACGGCGTCAGCCTCGGCCTCAATGGCAATGCGGGCGGCGACGCGGCCAAAAACGGCGGTCGCACGGTCGAATTGAAGGCCGCCCGGATTTCCAGCATCACCGCGCCCTATGACCTCGTGCGCAAGATGCGTGCCAGCATCCTCGTCCTCGGCCCCTTGGTCGCCCGCGCGGGCGAGGCGGTGGTGTCGTTGCCCGGCGGTTGCGCCATCGGCACGCGCCCGGTCGATCTCCACATCATGGCCTTGCGGGCGCTCGGCGCCGAAGTCGAACTCGACAACGGCTACATCCACGCGCGCGCGCCGAAAGGCTTGCGCGGCGGCGAGATTGTGTTCCCGGCCGCGACGGTGACCGGCACCGAGAACGCCCTGATGGCGGCGGTGCTGGCCACGGGCGCAAGCACAATCGTCAATGCCGCGCGCGAGCCGGAAATCGGCGATCTTGCTCACTGCCTCGTAGCGATGGGCGCGGAGATCGAGGGCATCGGCAGCGATACCCTCCGCATCACCGGCAAGGATCGCCTGCACGGTGCCAAGCACAATGTCATTCCCGACCGCATC
>DATKSH010000130.1:0-6440 GCA_035531735.1 Alphaproteobacteria bacterium | reverse complement strand
GCGGAGCCTGCGCCGGTTCGTGGTGCGTGGGCTTTTCGTGGCGATGCTGCTTGGCCGGCGGCGATTCCTGATGCTTATGCGCCGGGCGACGGGACGAATGATGCGGCCGCCGTCCGCGATGCGGGCCGTGATCGCGATGTTGTTTCACGTGCAACCGCGGCTCAGGTAAATCGGCAAGAACCTCGCGTTCGACCTTCTTTTTTATGAGCTTTTCGATGTCGCCGATTCGCTCGGCATCGTCGGGAGCCACAATCGTGTAGGCGGTGCCGCTTTTGCCGGCGCGGCCGGTGCGGCCGATGCGATGGACGTAATCCTCGGCATGGAACGGCACGTCGAAATTGAACACATGGCTCATGGCCTCGACATCGAGCCCGCGCGCGGCGACGTCGCTGCATACCAGAAGCGTGATCTCGCCGCGCTTGAATTTATCCAGCGTTTCCGTGCGGCTCGATTGATCCATGTCGCCATGGAGGGCGCCGGCGTTGAAGCCGTGGCTGCGCAGCGACTTGTCGAGCATCGCCACGTCGCGTTTGCGGTTACAGAAGATGAACGCATTCTGCACCGGCTCGCGCGTGAGCAAAACGCGTAACGCTTCGCGCTTCTGCCAATCGTTGTCGCTAGGAATGCTGACCCAGACTTGCCGGACATTCTCGGCCGTCGTCGCCGGCGGTGAAACGGTGACGGTTTTCGGATTTTTGAGGAAGCGGTCGGCGAGTTTCCTGATTTCCGGCGGCATGGTGGCCGAGAAGAACAAAGTCTGGCGCAGCGGCGGCAACAGCCCGGCGATTTTCTCGATGTCGGGAATGAAACCCATGTCCAGCATGCGGTCGGCTTCGTCGATCACGAAAATCTTGATGTCGTTGAGCATCATCTTGCCGCGATCCTGCAGATCGAGGAAGCGGCCCGGCGTGGCGATCAGCACATCGACGCCGCGGTCGAGCGCCTTGATCTGGTCGCCCATCTGCTCGCCGCCGATCAAAAGCGCCATGCTGAGTTTGTGATATTTGCCGTAAAGATCGAAATTCTCCGCGACCTGTGCGGCCAATTCGCGCGTCGGCTCGAGGATCACCGAGCGCGGCATGCGCGCGCGCGCGCGGCCCTTGCCGAGAATCTCCAGCATCGGCAAAACGAAGCCTGCCGTCTTGCCGGTGCCGGTTTGCGCGCAGCCCAGAAGGTCCCGCATTTGCAGGACGAAAGGAATGGCTTGTTCCTGGATCGGAGTGGGGGTGGTGTAGCCGACATCCTGAATAGCCTTGAGGATGTCCTCGCCCAGTCCCAAATCGGCGAATGTGGTCACTTGTATTATAAGCTCTCTTCAGTAACTTGCGCTGTCTTCCATCGCGCGTTGTGCCTTCTTTATAGCAGATATGAATCCATGAAAGCAATTCGGAGTTTCAGGCCGGAATGGTAAAAAAGCCCCCCTTATTGCTGCTTCCGGGCCTTTTGTGCGACGAGGCTTTGTGGGCGCATCAGGTTAAGGCGTTGAAAGACGTGGCTCAATGCCGGGTCGCCGATTTGACCGGGCAGGATAGCGTTGCCGGTTTGGCGCGCGCGGCGCTGGCGAAAGCGCCGGCGAAATTCGCGCTCGCCGGGCTTTCGATGGGCGGCTATGTCGCGCTGGAAATCATGCGGCAGGCGCCGGAGCGGGTTTTGAAACTGTGCCTGCTCGATACCTCCGCGCGGCCCGATACGGCGGAGCAGAAGGAGCGGCGGCGGCTTTTGATGGCCCTCTCGCGGCAGGGCAAATTCCGGGGCGTGACGCCGCGCCTGTTGCCGATGCTGATCCATCCCGAACGGCTTTCCGACAAAGTTCTGACCGGCATCGTCATGGGCATGGCCGAACGGGTCGGGCGCGAAGCGTTCCTGCGCCAGCAAACCGCGATCATGAACCGCGCCGATAGCCGGCCTTCGCTGGCCAAGATCCGCGTGCCGGCGCAGGTGATCGTCGGACGGCAGGACGCGCTGACGCCGGTGGAGGTTTGCAAGGAAATCGCCGATGGCATTCCCGGCTCGCAACTTACCATTATCGAAAACAGCGGGCATTTATCGGCGTTGGAGCAGCCGGTGACGGTTGGCGAGATTATGCGGAGATGGTTGTGTAGTGGCTAGGTGCTAGTGGCTAGGTGCTAGCGGCTTCAAGTTTTGAGAGCAGCCCACTTAACATACGTCCGATCTCGTTGATGTCATCCAGTACAGGCCGTGCTTGCTCCACCGAGATATAGGCGAGTCGTTGGCTTATCAGTAGTTGCGTTTCCAGCTCGGCCGCCGATCCTCGGGCAATTGCGATGAAATTCACAAAATCCCGTTTGCTGCGCTTCGCTTTGCCTTCGGCGATATTCGACGGGATCGAAATGGCCGCGCGGCGGATCTGGTTCGTAAGCGAATAAAGTTCGTCCCGTGGAAATTGCTTTGTCAGGGAGTATATTTTTACAACCAGATCCATCGCTTTTTGCCACACAGCCAAATCTTTATGGCTGTTGACAGGCATATTGATGACGGTGCCCATAATGTGCCTTTCGCTAGCACCTAGCCACTAACACCTAGCGCCTACTTCTTCGACGGAAACGCCGCGAAGGGGAACGGTTTTTCGTCGGAGGCGAAGGTCAGGTAACGCGTGACCTGCGCCTGATAGGCGCCGAGATTGTCGCCCCATTCGGCCAGCGAGGCGAACGACGAGCCGCTAAACAATTTGGCGAGGAACTGGAAGATCGAGAAGATGAAGGTGAAGCCGATCGAGATATAGAAGATGATCCCGAACACCACCAGGTAAACGAGGCGCAGCCACGTGTCCTTGTCCTTGACGTTCTTCTTCAGGTCTTCTTCGTTGAGTTCGCTCATGGAAGCCTCTTGCCGGAAGGACGCCCGATCTTGGGCGCAAGGTCAAGATAGCTTCTTAACGATCTGGAATCAAATCGCCATTTCAGGCCGCGCTAATTACCGACTTTAAGCTTATTGGCTCGCCGGTGCTTGGCCGCCACGCACCACGATATTGTCCTCGACCATGCTGACGCCAAGCGTATGGCGGGCGACGTCGACCGCGCGCTGCTCGTCTTGCTTTGAGGCGACCGTGCCGCCCAGTTGCACGGTGCCGGTGCGCACGGTGGCGACGTTGACGTCTTTCATCGCCGGGTCGGTGACGAGGGCCCTTTGCACGCGGGCGCTGACGACCTGGTTGTTGACATATTGGGTCATCGCCGCGCCGCTTTGCGGTTGCGTTGTACAGGCGGCCAGCGACAGGGCGAGCAGGGACAAGGCGGAGAGTTTCAGGACGTTTCGTAACCCGGGCATGATGTTCTCCTTGTGATGGGGCGGGGAAACGCGGCGGGGATTCTTGCTTCCACTCTTCTTGCGTCGCCGGGAGGGCCCGGCGATCCCGTGAATGTTCGAAGTGAATTCGGGCATTTGCGTGGCATAGGGCCGTATCAATTGTCGCGGCTTTGTCGCCAATGACGCAGGCACCTCTTACATTCGTCAGGGCCTCGGCGGGCACTCCGTTTTCGTAAGTCCGCAAAAACTCGCTAACGAAAACGGGTGGCGGGCCGGGCATGATGAAACGGGGCACTTGTCCAGCTCGCCGAGCCGACGCGCAGGCAATAAGCCCGTCTTCGCCTTGCTACGCAAGGCTTCGACGCGGCAGCCTTCGCTGCGCGAAGGCTGGCGGACGGGGTGAGATTCGAACTCACGGTGGACTTGCGCCCACGCCGGTTTTCAAGACCGGAGCCATAAACCACTCGGCCACCCGTCCGGCCCGCAAATCATACAGGCGAAGACGCCCGCCGTGAATGGAAATTGTCGCCGGAATTTTGCATCGGCGACGAATTCCCACTAGGCCCGAAAACGCGATTCGAGGCAAATTTAAAATCGTTCTTAAAAGCAAATAAAGTGCTTGCGCCGACTCCGGCGCGTGCATTCAAACGACGGCAAAACACGCCGCAAAAAAAATTCCGACGACCGCAGCCGTGCCTTCCCCCCAACCTTCGCGAGGGATCGTCATGCCGCCGGAATTCGTTATCGAGACAAGGCTCAATCGGGCCGGCGTCAATTGCCTTTATTTTCCCGCGATGTGGTTTTCGGACCTGCATCTGGGCACCCGGCAATGCCGGGGCAATATGACCGACTGGATGCTCGGGCAAATGATAAGTGGCCGCCTTCATCTGGTCGGCGACGGGCCCGACGGCGTCTATTTGCGGGACAAGGATACATGGAAATTCGGCCATCCCGAACATAGCTGGCACCGGCAGGTGATCGCGCAAATCTGCCGCAAAGAAGAGGAGGAAGGCCCGGTTGTCTATATCCCGGGCAATCATGACTGGAGCATTCGCGAGCAAACCGTCGAATATAAGGGCACGCGTGACGAGGAGACGAAAGAATATACGGGCGAGGGATGGCGCGGGCTGGAGCCGGGTGCGGCGTTGCTTCATCACAATCTGTGCGGCAAATCGATCTATTTTCATCGTGACCAGTATGGCCAACCGATCGATCATGGCATTCACGTCGCCGAGCGGACCTATTATACCGAACCGGTAACGGGCCGGCGCTTTTTAATAATCCACGGCGATCAGCATGACGCCGCCTGTTTTCGCGGCAACTCCAAATTTTTTTACAAAGTGGGCGACTACCTGCATGACGGGCTTGTGGCCGTCGATACGCAATTCCAGAAAATTCCACGCTGCGACGACATATCCGTCGCGGCCGTCGCTAAAAAAGGGACGAAATTCGTTATTTATCGAGGCCTCGGCGTCCGCAAGGAAATCATACGGGTCGTCGACCTTGATGACAATATCGACGGCATTATTTACGGTCACTCGCATATGGGAACCGTTACCGAACGGACGCCCGGCGGCAAATTTATTTTCAACGACGATTGCTGCACGGAATACGCGAAATGCCTCGTGCATGACCGCAACGGAATTTTCGCGCTCCTGACATTCTACCAAACCGGCTTTAAAGTGCAGGATGAGAATGGCCACGAAAGATTTCATGCTTATGAAGCGTATGGCCTTGAGCCTTACGACAAGCATAGATTGCAGCCGGAGACCGAATATACCTACCGGGCCGACCGCCTTATTCGCCTGATATACAGGGAATGGTCGGCGAAGGATCGGCGCTATCTCGCGCAGATGCATCAGTTTCTCGATGTTGCCGGCAATACGATGCACCCGCGCGCCTATCGCGAACAGCGCCTTGCCGAGTTGCTGAACAGGTCGCGTAAGGCGGGTGTGGGCATCCCGCAAGAGCGCCTGCGCGATGCCGCGCGGCTTATATGCGCGGCCGGGGAAGACGGCGCGTCGCTGCGGGAAACGGCAGACCGGGTTACCAATGCCCTGTGTGTCGCATGGCCGGCGCGGGACACGGGGCATATCATCGCAGCCAAGCATCACCTGTTGCAGATGCGCGCCGCCGGCCGCGTTAATTTAGAACAAATTCCTTTGGACAATCCGTACCGCGAGCGAAGGGTGCTGGAAGGGAAAGGCTTATGGCCGACGATTGCTCCGGCATCAAAGGAGTGGGCTTATGCAGCGGACTGATTTTTTGCCGGGCATTTTTTTGCCGGAGGAACGTTTCGCCGCATATGGCCCGGACGACCTGCCGCTGATCGAGCTTTTTTATTTCGATGCCGGCGGCGGCCATCGCAGCGCCGCCACGGCCTTGAAGGCCGCCATCGAACAGGCCGTTCGGGAAGAACGCTTTCCGCCTTGCCGGGCCGAGATGGTCAATCTGCAAGACATGCTTGAGAACGTCGATCGGATTCACCGGGCCACGCAAAAGATCCGATCGATCAAGATGCAGTTGTTCAAAAATCATCCGGCAGAAGAAGCAAAAAAATTCCGCGCCGAGGACGTTTATAACACGGCCCTCAAGCATGGTTGGACGTTCCTTGCGGATAGTTTGTTGCGCGGATTGTATTGGGGCATCGCTCATTATGGGGAGGAAATGGCCCCCGTCCTGGAAGGCCATTTCCGATCCACGCGGCCCGGCATGGTGGTTTCCGTCATTCCGAACTTTAATCACATCGCCGATCCGGCATTGCAAGCCGTCTTGCCCGGTACGCCTTATGTCACCATACCGACGGACCTGAGCGACCTGCTTCCGAAAAAAGCCGGTAAGAAACAGCCGTTCTGGCTGGCCATGAACCGGGACCAATATGTGATTAACGGCACCCCGGAACTGCACGCGCAAGCCATGGCGACTGGCTTTTACGAACCGGATCATGTCATTCAAGTGGACGGCATGATCCTCAAACCGGGTTTTTATCGCGACGATTTTGCGGACCGGGAAGAGACACTAAGGAAATTGGGCCTCGATCCGGGCAAGAAGACGACGCTTATTACATTCGGTGGACATGGGTCCGCCGCCTCGATAGGCATCGCCAAGCGGCTGGAGCGTTCGGGCCTTCCGCTCCAGAACATCGTCATATGCGGCCGCAACGAAAAGCTTTT
>DATKSH010000129.1:0-2949 GCA_035531735.1 Alphaproteobacteria bacterium | reverse complement strand
GCCGGATTCGTCGGCTGGCGACAAATCGACCATCAGGCGCGCCGGCACCAGCATCTTGCCGCGTTCGAGGTTGTAGATGTCGCGCATCGCCATTTGCGGCGTTGCCACGTCGCGATAGGCGGGTGGAAAGCCGTCGCCATAGCGGCGCAGAAGGGCGAGGGCCGCCGCCTCGCCATGCTCGGCGACCAGGCAGTCCCTTAAACGGTCCGGCCACGCGCGGCACACGCCGCGCAGATCGGCTTCGAGCCGCGCGACGTCGGGGCGCGGCGAATCGGCGGTCAGGCGGATGGTGATGAAGGCGCGGGCCAAAAGGCTGTCGCCGATGCTGACATGCGGTTCCTCGGCGGTGCCGTCGAAGGCGTTTTCGAGGAAAGTTTGGATGTGCGCGCGCAAGGCGGAATCGTAGCGGTCGCGCGGCACGTAAATCAGGCAGGTGGCGAAGCGCTCGAACGGGTCGTAGCGCACGAACAGGGCTACCCGCGCGCGCTCCTGCAATTGCAGGATGCCCATGGCGTGGCGGAACAATTCGTCCTCGCCGATTTGGAACAATTCGTCGTGCGGGTAGGTGTTGAGGATATGCGCGAGCGATTTGCCGTCGTGGCTCGTGGGGTCGAGGCCGGCGCGGGCGAGGACGCGGTCGATCTTGCGGCGCAGGAACGGAATGGTGCGCGGGTTCTGGATGTAAGATTGCGAGGTGAAAAGACCGACGAACAGGCGCTCGCCGACGATATGGCCGTCGGGATCGAAACGGCGCACGAACACCGCGTCCATCGCGACCGGCCGGTGTACGCGTGCGCGCAAATTGGTCTTGGCGACGGCGATCAATTGATGTTGCTGCACGTGGCGCTGGATTTGCTTGGCTTGCGTGTTGATGTCGCGCAGGCCGCCGAACACGCGAATCTCGCCGTCGCGCAGGATGCCGAGCCCGCTGCCCGGCACGATCTTGATGGCGGTCAGCTTACCGTTTTCCTGCACCAGGTTGATGTCGCGGTAGCCGAGAAAGGTATAATTGTTATCGCTGAGCCAGCCCAGGAATTTGCGAGCTTCCTCGGTGTCTTCCTTGGCGGTTTCCTGCAATTTGGAGGCCTCGGCGGCGCTCATGGCCTCGGCGGCGCGCGCGCGCATTTTCGGCCAGTCGGTCACTGCCACGCGCACGTCGTCGAGTACCGCGCGGATGTCGGCCTCGATCTCCTGCAAAAAGGCGGGATCGAGCACATGGTCGAATTCGATGTGCATGAGGGATTCGGCCCGCACCGTACCGAGCGACGGTGCTGCGCCGGAAAGTTTTGCCGGCTTGCCTCCGTTGCCAACTACGCCGCGCCATTCGCCGGCCGTGTCGCGCCGCACCTGCATGACCGGATGGATGACGAGATGGACGCTAAGTCCGCGCTGCTGGAGCGCACCGGTGACGGAATCGACCAGGAACGGCATGTCGTCGTTGACGATTTCCAGCACCGTATGATCGACGGTCCAGCCGTCATGCATCGGTGAGGGATTGAAAAGACGCAAATTGATGGCGCCGGCTTTGCGCTTATGCGCGAACTGCCAAAACGAGGCGGCGATGCGCTGGCGATCCTCGGCCGGGAACAAGGCGAGATCCGCCGCCATCACATGGGTATAGAACAACGTCCTAAATTCCTGCGGCGCGGGCGTGAAGGGGGCGGCGTTTTTCGTGGCTTTCTTTTTTGTCCCTGCTTTATCGACGGCTCCGGCTTTGCCGGAAGAATGGCCTTTGGCGGCCGGGCTGGTATGCTTTTTCCTTGTCACATTGAACCCCATAACGGTCGAATGTCTCCCGCATTTATTCTTATTGCGCGCGCTTCCGAACGGAGCGCTGCCAAGCCTTATCCCGGCTTTATTAAGGATTGGCGAAAGCTAACTCGGCCTTGGATTGAGGTCAATAAAGGTTTAGAAATTACCCAATAGGGGTTGCACCACGACGGCAAGAAACACAAAAGCGCTTTTACTTTCGTGATGGCACTCGGTCCAAAATGCCATGTTTATGAAGGGTTTTCGCGGTTTTCGTGGTTGTCGCGCTTGGTATCCTCCATTATTGCATCACGGAAAATGGCGTCTGCGGTGTCCGCTGCGGAGAGATTGGCAAAGCTGAGATCGGCGCCGGTGAAATCGGCCTTGTGCAGGTTGGCGCCAGTGAAATCGGCATAGCGCAGGTTGGCGCCGCTGAAATTGGCGTTCAGAATGCGCCCGCCGTCGAGATGCAGGGGATCGAGCCGTGCCTCGTGCAAACGGGCGCCGGCGAGATTGGCCTTGGCGAAGTCGCCGCCGCGCAGATCGGCCTGATCGAAGCGGCATCCGCGCATATCGCCGTGGCTGAAATGGCCGGCCGCCATATTGGTGCGCGAGAGATCCTGCGCGTACCACACGGCATATTCGGCAAGGATCATGGTCAGATCGGCCTTGCCGAAGGACGGCGCCTTGCGCAAGTCGAAGCCGCTTACATCGAGCTGCTCGCCCAGCTTGCCTTTGCTGTCAAGCCATTCCTTGTGGTGCGCGATCATTTGCTCCAGCGTCTGCGGCAACTGATCGAGCGTTTTGCCGGCTGGCTTGTCGGTCAGCGCCCCGGTCATATCGACGTTGACCAGCTTGGTAAAATCCATATGGATACCGGCGAGGTTGGCGCCACGCATATTGACGTTCTTGAGGACGCAACTGCTGAGATCGGCGCCTTCGAGGTTGGCGCCCTGCAAATTGGCGCCCGACAGGTCGCCGCGGATGAAGGCGGCCTTGCTGAGATTGGCGTCTTGGAAATTCGAATTGATGGCCACCGCACCCGACAGCTTGGCCGCGTGCAAGGTGGCGCCGCGCAAATCGACGCCGCCGACGCCTTCCTTCCAGGCGGCGCGGTCGCCGGTGAACTGAAGGCCTTTTTGCGGATCGAAGGAGGCGAACGAACCTTCGCGCAGATCGGCGTCGGTCAGGTCGGCGCCA
>DATKSH010000128.1:0-5018 GCA_035531735.1 Alphaproteobacteria bacterium | reverse complement strand
CGTTTCCGATTCTGACGAAGACGGCGCGGCGGCGCTGGCGGATTTCGCCCCGTCGGACGGCATCGCGCCTCCAAACGGCGTGAAGAGGCGCATGGCGCGCTCGAACATCGCCATATTCTGCTTGCCGACCTGCTCGAGGGTGTTGCCGAACGGGAACATGCCGCCAAAGGCGCTCTGGAAATAGCCGCGGATCTGTTCCTGATTCTTGGCCAGCGACTGCATGCTGTATTCGAGATATTTCGGCACCAGCCATTGCATGTTGTCGCCGTAGAAACCGATCAACTGGCGCAGAAAGCCGATCGGCAGCAAGTTTTGCCCGGCCTTGCCTTCTTCCTCGACGATAATCTGGGTCAGGACCGAGCGGGTGATGTCCTCGCCGCTTTTGGCGTCATAGACGTTGAACTCGACCCCTTCCTTGACCATCGAGGCCAGGTGATCGAGCGTCACATAGGAACTGGTCGCCGTATTATAAAGCCGGCGATTGGCATATTTCTTGATCGTAACGGTTTGCTTGGGGCTGGCATCGTCCATGGCGGGGTTCCATTCATTGATCTTAATGGCCGGAATTAACCAATTGTCCCTTGCGGCCGGATAAAACACAAGCTGAATCTACGCTTGCCAATTGCGCGGAAAAACAAGGGGATGGCCGCGCGCCTGTGTCCCATGTATGTCCCGCCGGATTTTTATGACAGGCCGGCCGGCATGCTTTACGTTTCGGCTCATGGGCAACGAAAAAAATCCCCCCGATACCGATTTCGACGCGCTGGCCGCCGAGGCGCTCGATTTGTGGCAGGAGCACCTGGCGTCCTATGCCACCGACCCCAAGGCCAAAAACGAACTGATGCGCATGATGGAACCGGCGCGCCAATGGTTTGCCGATTGGGCGGCGATGATGCAACATGGCGCCTATGGCGCAAACCTCTTCGGCAAAGGCGCACCAGCGGGTGGCGCAGGCGGCGGAACGGCTGGCGCGCATCGCGGCGCGCGGCAGCAAGGCGGCGATCGAACCGGCGGTGCCGCCGGCGCGGCGCGGGCCGCGTCCGCTGGGACTGCACCTGGCCACGGCACTTTCGGCGTGGCTCAGCTTGCCCGTCATGTGGCCGAACTTGAAAAGCGCGTGGCCGAGCTTGAAAAACGCCTCGCGGGCGGCGAATCCCGCCACGGCAAAAGCGGCCACGCTTCCTGATCCCGAGCAGCATCCGGCCTTCGCCAAAGCCTTGCGCACCGCGGCTTTCGCCCGTTCGCAGGCGTTCCTCGCCGGCATCAAGGCTTACCAGCATCATCCGGCGCGGCGCGCCATGCCGGAGATGCCGATCCTTTGGCAGGACGGCACCACTTGCTTGCGCGATTTCAACCCGGCCGCGACGCCCGAAGCGCCCGCCATCCTGGTGGTGCCGTCGCTCATCAACCGTTTCGACATCCTCGACCTCGACCGCGATCACTCCTTTTTGCACACGCTGGCGGCGCGCGGTTTTCGGCCGTTACTGATCGACTGGGCCGAGCCCGGCACGGCGGAGAAAGATTTTGCGCTCGCGGATTATGCCGGGCGATTGGAAGCGGCGCTGGATTTTGTGACACAGAGGCTGGAGGCTGGAGGCTGGAGGCTGGAAAAAAACCATTCTCCTAACCTCCAGCCTCCAGCCTCCAAACCCCACCTGCTCGGCTATTGCATGGGCGGCCTTCTGGCGCTGGCCCTCGCGGCCAAGCGGCCGGACAAAATCCGCACGCTGAGTTTGCTGGCGACGCCGTGGGATTTCCATGCGCCCGATCCCGGCATCGGCGCGCAATTCATCGCCCTTGCCGGTCAGATGGAGCCGCATCTCGCGCAGTACGGCCAATTGCCGGTCGATGTGATCCAGAGCCTGTTCGCCGGCTTCCAGCCGCTGCAAACGGGCAAGAAATTTACCGATTTCGCATCACTCGATCCCGCCGGCATCGAGGCGCGGCATTTCGTGCTGCTGGAAGACTGGCTCAATGACGGCGTGCCGCTGACGGCCCCGGTCGCGCGCGAATGCTTGCGCGATTGGTACGGCGCGAATCTCACCGGCAAGCTGGCATGGCGGGTCGGCGAAACGCTTATCGATCCGCGCAAGCTTGCGATGCCGGCCTATGTGGTGGCGCCCGGCAAGGACCGCATCGTGCCGCCGGAATCGGCGCGGCCCTTGGCAAAAATCCTCCCCCATGCCGCGCTGCACGAGCCGATGACCGGCCATATCGGCATGATCGCCAGCGCGAAGGCCCCGCAGCAGGTATGGGCAGCGCTGTTTAACTGGCTTGAAAAGCATGGGTAAAGGCCTTGACGAAACCCGCCGTAATGTGTATATTTATACACATTAACGTGAGGCAGCGGTGAAATCGGTCGGCAGCCGCGACATTATCAAGCTTTTGCGGCGCGACGGCTGGTGGGAAGCCGCCGTGCGCGGATCGCATCACCAATTCCGCCATCCGCGAAAGCCGGGCCGCGTGACGGTGCCTCATCCGAAAAAGGATTTGTCGTGGGGACTGGTCAAATCGATTTTGCGGCAGGCCGGGCTCGACGAAACCGATTTGTGAAAGGGTAACCGAAAATGAATCATTCTTACATCGCCCTCGTCCAAAAAAGCCGCAAGACCTATGGCGTGATGTTTCCGGATTTTCCCGGCTGCGTGTCGGCCGGCGAAACATTCGAAAACGCCTTGCGCAACGCGGCGGAAGCGCTTGCCTTTCACGTCGAAGGTATGCGCGAGGATCGCGAACGCATCCCCAAACCGCGCACGCTGGAAACAATCAAGGCCGCGCGCGAGGACTGGATCGAATGGAAGGGCGCGGTGGTCGCCCTCGTGCCACTTTTGCCCGCGCCCGGCAAGACCGCGCGCGTCCAGATCACTATGGACGAGCGACTTCTCTCGCGCATCGATGCCGTCAGCACCAACCGCAGCGCTTTTTTGGCCAAAGCCGCGCTCAGGGCGCTCGGCAGCGGGAAAGACGGCAACCGGAAACATCCGTAGAAGCAGCTTGAAAAGCATTGGCATTCGGGTTTAATCGGAAATGCATGTCCGAATCTATCCCCGTCCCCGACGCTCTCGCCCAATCCGCCTGGATTGATGGCGCGAAATACGCCGCGATGTATGACGAGGCGCGGCGCGACCCGGACGCTTTCTGGGGCGAACAGGGCAAATATCTCGGCTGGATCAAGCCTTACACAAAAGTGCGATCCGGCGATTTCGCGGGCGAGGTCAAAATCCGCTGGTTCGAGGACGGCACCCTTAACGCATGTGTCAACTGCGTCGACCGCCATTTGCCGCAGCGCGCGCAGCAAACCGCGATCATCTGGGAAGGCGACAGCCCGTCCGAGCAAAAACACATCACCTATGCGCAACTGCGTGGGGAAGTTTGCCGCCTCGCCAATGTGCTGAAGGCGCGCGGCGTCAAAAAGGGCGACCGCGTCGCCATCTACCTGCCGATGATCCCGGAAGCGGCTTACGCTCTCCTCGCCTGCGCGCGCATCGGCGCCGTCCATTCGGTGGTGTTCGCCGGCTTTTCGCCCGACAGCCTCAAGGATCGCATCCTCGATTGCGGCGCAAAAATCCTCATCACGGCGGATGAAGGCTTGCGCGGCGGGCGCAAGGTGCCGCTCAAAGCCAACGCCGACGAGGCGCTTAAATCCTGCCCCGGCGTTTCCTCCGTCATCACCGTGCGCCGCACCGGCGGCGCGATCGGCTGGGTCGAAACCCGCGATGTTTGGTATCACGAAGAAATCGAGAACGCGGCGCCGGATTGCGCGCCGGAGGAAATGAGCGCCGAAGACCCGCTCTTCATCCTTTATACGTCGGGCTCGACCGGAAAACCCAAGGGCGTCCTCCACACCACCGCCGGCTATCTTTTATGGTCGGCGCTGACCCATAAATGGGTGCTGGATTACCATGACGGCGAGGTTTACTGGTGCACGGCCGACATCGGCTGGGTGACGGGGCACAGCTACATCGTCTATGGCCCTCTCGCCAACGGCGCGACCACCGTGATGTTCGAGGGCGTGCCGAATTATCCCGACGCCGCGCGTTTCTGGCAGGTAGTCGATAAGCACAAGGTCAATATTTTCTACACGGCACCCACGGCCATCCGCGCGCTGATGAGGGAAGGCAACCAGATCGTGCGCACCACCAGCCGCAAATCCTTGCGCCTCTTGGCCACCGTCGGCGAGCCGATCAATCCCGAAGCGTGGCTGTGGTTTTATCGCGTGGTCGGCGACGAATGTTGCCCCGTCATCGACACATGGTGGCAGACCGAAACGGGCGGCCACATGATCGCCCCCTTGCCCGGCGCCACGCCGCTCAAGCCCGGCGCGGCCACCCTGCCGTTCTTCGGCGTGTATCCCGTCATCGTCGATAACGAAGGCAAGGTTCTGGAAGGAACCTGCGAAGGCAATCTCTGCATCGAGGGCGCGTGGCCCGGCATGATGCGGACGATCTGGGGCGATCACGAGCGCTTCAAGCAGACTTATTTCGGCGCGTTCAAAGGCAAATATTTTACCGGCGACGGCTGCCGCCGCGACGAAGACGGCTATTACTGGATCACCGGGCGCGTCGACGACGTCATCAACGTGGCGGGCCACCGGCTCGGCACGGCGGAAATCGAAAGCGCCCTCGTCGCCCACGCCAAAGTCGCCGAGGCCGCGGTGGTCGGCTGCCCGCACGACATCAAGGGACAGGGGATTTATGCCTATGTCACCTTGAACGCGGGCGAAACGCCGAACGAGGATTTACGCAAGGAATTGATCTTGTGGGTGCGGAAGGAAATCGGTCCCATCGCCGCGCCCGATGTCATCCAGTGGGCGCCCTCCTTGCCGAAAACACGCTCGGGAAAAATCATGCGAAGGATTTTGCGCAAGATCGCCGCCCACGAAATAGACAACCTCGGCGACATCTCGACGCTGGCCGATCCGACAGTAGTGGAAGAGTTGGTCAGGAACCGGGCGGGATAAGAGTGCTTACTTAATTTTAGCCGGGTTCAAAGCCAGAAAATTTTGGGGGTTCACCAAT
>DATKSH010000127.1:0-5819 GCA_035531735.1 Alphaproteobacteria bacterium | reverse complement strand
TTTGCCGCCTTAATTCCGAGCAAAGCGAAATTTCTCAGCGGTCCTCGTTATGCCTTGTTGCGAGCCGAGTTTGCCGCCGCTCGCGCGGCGATGCCGCCTCATCGCGCGGGGTGGCTGGCTTGCGTCGGCGGCGTTGATTTCCATAATAGCCTCGGCAAGATCCTCGATGCGTGGGAAATGCTGGGCGATCCGAAGTCGCATCTCGACCTTGTGGTCGGCGGCAAGAGCCCCAATCTGGCAGCGCTCAAGGCGCGCATTGCCGGATTGCCGGATGTCGCGCTGCATGTCGATGTCCCACATCTGGCTGGTCTCATGGCCAGTGCTGCGCTGTTCGTCGGCAGCGCTGGGGGCATTGCCTGGGAATGTTGCTGCCTCGGCTTGCCGGCGGTCATGGGCATCGCCGCTGCCAATCAGGAAAAGAATTACGCCGCGCTTTTGCGCGCGCGCGCCGGCTTCGGCATCGATCGGTGGCAAGACGCCGAACCGCACCGCCTCGCGGCGCATCTCGAACGCGCGCGCCGCCATCCGCGCCTGCTTGCCTTAGTGGCCCGGCGCGCCATGAGGCTGGTTGACGGGCTCGGAGCCGCACGCGTTGCCAATTTTCTATTGCTTGATACTTTGCGCTTGCGGTGCGCGACTATGGCGGATGCCTTGCCTTCTCTCGATTGGCGCAACCATGAACAAACCCGCCGTTATTTTCTCAATCCAGCTCCGATATCGAAGGACGTGCATATGGATTGGTGGAGAAAGACGCTCGCCGATAAAAACCGCGATCTGCTTATCGCCGAAATCGGCGGCGCGGCCGTAGGCGTGTTGCGGCTCGACATCGACGGAAAAGGTGCAGTGATCGATATTTATACCGATCCCGGTTTGGACGGCTTCGGTCTCGGGGCCACCATGCTGCGGGCCGGCAAAAGCTGGGCAAAGCATGAACGGCCCACGCTTAAGCGGCTGATAGCCGAAATACTGCCGGAAAATAAAGCTTCACGCGCTGCTTTCGCTCGGGCAGGATTCATCTCGCAAGACACCAAATGGATAGCCGAACTCTGATACATGCCAAAAACCATCGTTATCGCCACGCCACACGGACGTTATGATGCGCTTGAATCTGCGCTGCGGCGGAATTTTCGTGTCGAAAGACTGCGCGAGCAAACTGCGCTTTCGTTGGCGCGCTTGGCCGCAATTAACCCCGACTATGTTTTTTTTCCGCACTGGTCATGGATCATCCCCGCCACCATCCACGAGAAATTCCCGTGCGTGATTTTCCATATGACCGACTTGCCTTTCGGTCGCGGCGGCAGTCCTTTGCAAAACCTCATTATGTGCGGCGTTCGCACAACCAAGATTACGGCCCTGAAATGCACGGCCGAACTCGATGCCGGCCCCGTTTATCTCAAAAAGCCTTTGCCGCTCGATGGCACGGCAGAGGAGATATTCGCCAGTGCCGCTGTCCTCATGGAAGAAATGATCCAATCGATAGTCATGCAGAATATTCAGCCGCAGCCGCAAACCGGCGAACCGACATTCTTCACGCGTCGTAAACCCGAGGAAGGCGATCTTATCCAAGCTGCCACTCTTAAAAAGGTTTATGACATGATCCGTATGCTCGATGCCGAAGGCTACCCGCATGCTTTTGTTACCGTCGGCGATCTGCGTTTTGAGTTTAGTGGAGCTAAAATGTCCGGGCAATCCGTCGAAGCCAGAGTCAAAATCGTGATCGGGGATAAATCATGAGCAAAAACGTATCTCAAACTGCCCTTGTCTTTACGGCTCATCCTGACGATGAAGTGTTGGGCTGTGGAGGCACCATTGCACGCCTTGCTGCCGAGGGCTGGCATGTGCATGTCATCATCATGGCCGAAGGAATAACCAGCCGTGGGACAACACGCAATCGCGCCGCCAAAGGCAAGGCGTTGCGGGCGCTGGAGAAAGCCGCGCGGACCGCCAACCGTTTGCTTGGCACGGCTTCCCTTACGCTGCGGGATTTTCCCGATAACCGGATGGACGGGGTCGAATTACTGGATATCGTCAAGGCGGTTGAGGAATGTGTGTGGAAATATAAGCCTTCGCGCGTGTTCACGCATCATGCGCACGATGTCAATATCGACCATCAGATGATTCATGATGCCGTGGTGACCGCCTGCCGCCCCACCCCGGACAGTCCTGTACGCGAACTTCTGTTCTTTGAAGTTGCCTCCAGCACCGAATGGCGGCCGGCCGCTTCGCGGCAGCCTTTTGCCCCCATGCTTTCCATCGACATTTCCGGCCATTTGGCAACCAAGGTGGAAGCGCTCAGAGCCTATGCCTCCGAAATACGGCCTTTTCCCCACCCACGTTCGATAAAGGCGGCCGAAGCCTTGGCCGTCTGGCGTGGTGCTTCCTGCGGCTGCGCAGCGGCAGAAGCATTTGAAGTAGGCTATATTCGGCGCTAGATTTTACGCGCAAAGGAAAGGGTCGCCCATGCTTTCGATCGCCGGCCGTACAATCGGCGCCGAACACCGGCCCTACCTGATCGCCGAGATGTCCGGCAATCATAACCAGTCGCTGGAACGCGCCTTCGCGATCATCGACGCGGCCGCCAAGGCCGGCGCCGATGCTGTTAAACTGCAAACTTATACCGCCGACACCCTGACGCTCGATTCGCATGCCGAAGGTTTTGTCATCCGCGATCCGCAAAGCCTGTGGAACGGCCGCCAGCTTTACGAGCTTTACCGGGAAGCCCATACGCCGTGGGACTGGCATAAACCTTTAATGGAACGCGCGGCCGGCCACGGCATGGCCTGCTTCAGCACGCCGTTCGACGATACGGCGGTCGATTTCCTCGAAAGCCTCGATGTGCCGGCTTACAAGGTCGCGTCGTTCGAATGCACGCATCTGCCGCTGATTAGGAAAATCGCCGCCACCGGCAAGCCCATGATTATTTCGACCGGCATGGCGACGCGCGAGGAAATCATGGAGGCTGTACAAACCGCGCGCGCCACCGGTTGCCGCGACATCGTGCTTTTGAAATGCACCAGCACCTACCCGGCCAGCCCGGAGAACACCAACATCCGCACGATCCCCGATTTGTGCGAGATGAGCGGCTGCGAGGTCGGTCTTTCCGACCACACGATGGGCTGCGGCGCGGCATTGGCGGCGGTGGCTCTGGGCGCCGTGGTGATCGAAAAGCATTTCACCTTGCGCCGTGCCGATGGCGGCGTGGATTCGGCTTTCTCGATGGAGCCGGAGGAGTTGGAGCTCCTGCGCCGCGAAAGCGAGAAGGCGTGGCTCAGCCTTGGCAAAATCACCTATGGCGGCAGCGAGGCCGAGCAAAAATCCAAGGCCTTTCGCCAAAGCCTTTATATCGCGGAAGATGTCAAACCGGGCGACCGGTTGGTTTTGGGCGCGGCCGGCAAGCTCGGCAATCTGCGCATCGTGCGGCCCGGTTTCGGCTTGCCGCCGAAATGTGCCGATCAGGTCGTGGGCCGCACCGTCAAGCGCGCGGCCAAGGCCGGCACGCCGCTTAGCTGGGATCTGCTCGACGAGCGTGATTAAGAACAAAGCGCGCGAAGCGGCCATATTGGCGGTCGATGGAGTATTCCCCGGCCAATTTAGCGCAAGCTTCGCGCGCTCGCAGGATCGCCGCCTCGTCGATTTGCAGCAAACATCTCACCAAATCCTCGGCATCGCCGGCGCGATAGGCATTGCCGATTCTTTCCCTCAGCATGATGTCGCGCGATTCCATGGTACCGCTGCCGACGACATAAAGCCCGAAATTGAGATAATCGTAGAATTTGATCGGCATCGCGACCGCGCTGCCGGCCCTATAAGGCAATAAGCCAATATCGGCCGTCCGATAGGCTTCGCCGAGTTGCGCCGCATCGAGCATGCCGAGATAGTCGATGTCGCCACGCGCCTTTGCGCGTTCGACCTCCGGCAATTGCGGCCCGAGGCCGGCCAATCGAAAGCGAAAACGGCCGGGCGCGCGGTCTTTAAGCATCGCCGCCGCTTGCAAAACCGTGACGATGTCATAGCCGACGCCGAACGAGCCGGCATAGATGACGGTCAGCGGTTGGCCGGGCGGGGCATGCTCGGCCTGCGGGCGCAATTCCGATCCCCAATAAAAGACGTCGCCATCGCCGAAGCCCAGCGCGTCGCGGTAGGAACGGGAAACGAAAGACACGGCCCTATAGGCATGCAGGCGCAGATTACGGGAGGTTTTCAGGATCGCGTAAACGGCGTGGCGCAGAAACCCGCCGCGCTTTTCTGTATCGGCTTCGGGCCACAAGTCGATCAGGTCGGCCACCACCGGCACACGGAACAAAAATCCGTAAAGCAGCATCATCCAGCCGACGCCGAACAGCGGCTCGCCGACCAGTAAGACGTCGGGCCGTGGTTTGCGCATCATGTTCCAAAGTGCGCGTCCGCCGAACACGATTTCATAAAAAATGCGGCCAAGCGATATGTTGCCCTTGTAAGCCGGCGCGGGAAGGCAGGTGACGAAGGGCAGGGAGTTCGCGGTTTTGGCGATCTCCGCCGCCGACCGCCGGCGCTTGGCGTTATGGATGAAATCGGAGCATAAAAGCTCCGGCGCAGCGCCCGCTTCAATCAATTTACGGCACAGGCTGACATAGCGATCGTTGGAACCGCCTTCCGTCGGCAAAACGACGTAAGGGCGGATGATGACGGTGCGCGTCACGCGGAGATTCGCGTCGGAGGACGATCAGGCGGCTCCTGATGGCGCAAGGTGGCTGCGATCAGTGTTATGTAAAGCAATCCCATTGGAAAATAGTCGAGCAGATGATTGGAAAAAAATGCGATGTTGAAAATCGCCAAGCCGGTCACCAGAAAGGCGCGCCAGCGCTTCTCGGCCCGATAAGCCTTGATCAGGAACAGCACACTAAAAAGGCAGAAAGCCAGCGCCATCAACGCGCCGAAATTGAAAGCGTAGCATAAAAATTGGGAATCGAAGGGCCGGTAAACATTGGCGGTCGGATGTCCAACCAGCCAGAGCTTAAGCAGAGAAGCGTGCCGCTCGGCGTTCCACGCATAATCGAATTGATCGACACGACCGTAGATGCTGCCGGTTGGTGTCACGTCGCTTAGAATGCCGGCGTAGCCGAGAACGGCGGCAATCTTGCGACCGAGATGCGGCAACGAGCCGCGTATTGCATATCCCGCGCCGAGAAATGCGCCCAACAAAGCCGATACCTGAATCTCGCGTAGCACCAAGCGCTTTGAGCTGCCGAGTTCGAGAAAGCCGGTCAGCGCGGGAATCGAAAAAGCGATCAGTAGAATCAACAGCGATTCCGTCAAAAATCCGGCAAGAACGAGCAGGCATGACAACGCCGTGGTCCATCGATCTGTGGGGCGTATGGTCCACACGTAAACCAGTCCCAGCATCAGGGCGATCCCGAAGTCGTTGGCGTTACCCATGCCGCCGACGAAGGCGCCGTCGTTCCACAAGTCATGGCCGGACAGCGCCAGTGCGGCGGAAAGGACGATTTGCAACAGCAGCAGGACAAACATAAAATCCATAAGCTTGACGAGCGGTTCCTCGATCTTGCTGCGCAGAAGAAGAACGCCGATCGGCAGAAAAACGAGTTGATTGAAATAGAGAGGATCGGCAACGCCCCTTATGAAGAACCAGGCGACGAAATAGTTGATACAACAGTAAGCGTTGAAGGCAAGATAGGCTTTGAAGAGTCTCGGCAGCGGTGCGGCCGTCAATGGCAGGAGGCCGAACGCCAGCATGGCCAAGGCAAATAATTTGCCGCCATACAGCCACCAATGATCGATATTGGTATCGCCTTGGTTGAAGACAACGAAATAAAAGCAAT
>DATKSH010000126.1:0-7010 GCA_035531735.1 Alphaproteobacteria bacterium | reverse complement strand
CGCCGCATTGTTTTTGGTCTTCGCCCATTACCTGGTCGAGATCAACACAAACGTCGCCTCGGTCAACATGCAACTGGTCGTGATGGAATCCGACGAAGGCAAATTGCTCAACGAGGTGCAATCGCTCCATCGCACGATCATCAGCATCGCGCCCGCCGCGGCGCAGCTTAGGGGGCCGCAGCCCGGTCAACCAGCGACCGATCCGGGAAAGGCCATGGCACCATCGGTTCCCCAAATGCCCCTGCAACCCAAGCTTCCGGCCGTGCATGCGCCGATGCCGCCGTCTTCGGCCATTCACCCGTCGCCGGAACCGCCGGCGGCGCCAGCGCAGCCGGGCACCAATAAGACCGATAAGTGATGCCGGGACGAATGTCCGTTCCGTAAAGCCGTCCCCGTTATCAGGAGCCGATCATGGAAACCCAGGCCGCCGTCAGAACCAACCCGAACGTCGCGTGGTGGATTTCAAGCCTGGCGATCTCGGTCGTCTGCTGCGCGATCCTGTTCGTGGTGTTCGCCAGTTACCTTGTCGACATCAACAAGGGCATGGCGGTGCTGACGGCGACCACCGATGTCAGGCTGCAAGCATTGGAAGACCGCCAGAACCAGTTGAGCGCCGATCTTGAGAACATGCGCCGCCGCAGCGTACAGCAGATCCAGATCGTGCCGGCCAATGCCCCGCAAGCCGCGCCGCCGGCGGCCAAGGCGCCCGCGCCGGCTCCGCTGCCGGCGAAGAAGAAATAGGATATCCGTTATGGCCATCAACGACCTTGCCACCAGCCTCGGCAACCTTGCTTCCGACCAGCAGAAACTGGCCGATTTCACCAAAGCGTTGGCCGCCCAGATGCAAACATTGACGCCACCCGCCGGCCACGCCGGGCACGGCTTCTTCATCACCGGGCTTACCGTTTTCGTGTTGGCCTGCTTCGTCGGCTATTACGTCGTCTGGCGCGTGACGCCGGCCTTGCATTCGCCGCTCATGGCCGTCACCAACGCGATCTCGAGCGTCATCATCGTCGGCGCTTTGCTGGCGGCGGGGCCGGTCGCCTTGACGGCGTCCAAGGGCCTCGGCCTCGCGGCGGTCGCGCTGGCGTCGATCAACATCTTCGGCGGCTTCATCGTCACCCAACGCATGCTGCATATGTATCGGAAGAAGGCAGAGATCAAGAAATAGGGGTTAGCCCCTTAACATGGGATTATTAATGACCGGCATCGTTTCATTGGCCTATCTCGCCTCCGGCATCTGTTTCATCATGGCGCTGCGCGGCCTCGCTTCGCCCGAAACCGCCCGTACCGGCAATATCTTCGGCATGGTGGGGATGGCGTTGGCCATCGTCACTACCTTATTCCTGATCGAGGCCTCGTCGTTGTGGTTCGTGGCGATGGCGCTTGCGCTCGGCGGCGCCATCGGCACCGTGGTCGCGCGCAACATCAAGATGACGGCCTTGCCGCAATTGGTCGCGGCATTTCATTCGTTGGTCGGCCTCGCGGCGGTGCTGGTCGCGGCGGCGGCGTTCCTTAATCCCGGCGCTTACGGCATCGCCGTGGGCGGCCATATCCATCTTGCCAGCCTCGCCGAAATGGGCATCGGCACCGCCATCGGCGCCATCACCTTTTCCGGCTCCCTCGTCGCTTTCGCCAAGTTGCAAGGCCTCGTCTCCGGCAAGCCGCTGACCTTTCCCTATCAGCATCAAATCAATCTGGCGCTCGGCATATTGATGCTGATCGCCATCGTGTGGCTGATTTTGGGCGCCAGCCAAACGGCCTTCATCGCCGTTGCCGGCATCGCTTTCCTGCTTGGCTTTTTGCTGATCGCGCCCATCGGCGGCGCCGACATGCCGGTCGTCATCTCGATGCTCAACAGCTATTCGGGCTGGGCGGCGGCGGCGACCGGCTTCACGCTCGAAAATCCCTTGCTCATCATCACGGGGGCCTTGGTCGGTTCCTCGGGCGCGATCCTTTCCTACATCATGTGCAAGGGCATGAACCGCTCGATCGTCAACGTGATCTTGGGCGGCTTCGGCGGTGGAGGCGCGGCGGCGACAGGGCCGGCCGGAGCGGGAGACAAGGCGGTCAAAATCGGCTCGGCCGAGGACGCGGCTTTCGTCCTCAAAAATGCCTCTTCCGTCATCATCGTGCCGGGCTATGGCATGGCGGTTGCGCAAGCACAACATGCCTTGCGCGAAATGGCCGACCGCTTGAAGGAAGCCGGCGTCACCGTGCGCTATGCGATCCACCCGGTCGCCGGCCGTATGCCGGGGCATATGAACGTTTTGCTCGCCGAGGCTAACGTGCCTTATGACGAGGTGCTGGAGCTTGAGGCGATCAACCGCGATTTCGGCCAGACCGATGTCGCCTTCGTAATCGGCGCCAACGACGTGACCAACCCCGCCGCGCGCACCGACCCCAAATCGCCGATCTATGGCATGCCGGTTCTGGACGTCGAAAAAGCCAAGACGGTGCTGTTCGTCAAGCGCTCGATGGCCACGGGCTATGCCGGCGTCGAGAACGAATTGTTCTTTCGCCAAAATACCATGATGCTGTTCGGCGACGCCAAGAAAATGTGCGAGGAGATAGTTAAGGCGTTGGAGGGTTAGGTTTTATCCTTGAGTCCCAAGGCTGCCTTCAAAAGCGCGTTCATGCGCGTTTGCCAGCCGGCGCCGCTTTTGCGCAGGGCCTTTATAACCTCCTTGTCGAGACTAACGCTGACGACCGCTTTATGGCGGCCGACGGGGCGACCGCGCCGCCGCCGGTCGGCGGCCCATTTGGCGACGAAGGCCGGGAAGACTTCGCGCATGGGGCGCATCTGCCGGAAATCTTCGCGCGTCAATTCGCGCACGTCGCCGGTTTTATTCGTCAAGGGCTTCTGCTTCTTCTTCATGGATTCGCTCCTCTTTCCCGTTTGCCTTGCGAAGACTGATGAGGCGGATAATGTTTTCGCGTATCGTCCAAACGCATATATGCAGCCGCTCGCCAAGATACCCGGTGGCAACGTATCGGTCCTCACCGTAATCCTGCCGGGAATCGAGCCTGATGGTGGCGTGTACCCAATCAAAGTCGTCGATGCATTCGAAATCAACGCCATGCTTGGCCAAGTTTCGTTTTCGCTTGGCTTCATCCCATTCGAACAGCATAATTAAATATAGCTATAAAAATTCATGTTGTCAATGGCGATCTTCAAGCAGATTTTTTGTCGCCGCCGCCACATCTTCCTGCTTCAGCAAACTTTCCCCCACCAAAAAACAATGCACGCCCGCCTTTTGCATCCGCGCGATGTCGGTCGGCGTCGCAATCCCGCTTTCGCCGACGAGAAGATGATCCTTCGGCGCCAGCGGCGCGAGGCGTTCCGTCGTGGCGAGATCGGTTTTCAGGGTTTTCAAATCGCGATTGTTGATGCCGATCAGGCTCATGGCCGGGCTTAACGCCGCCAGCTTCAGCGCGCGCTTCATCTCCGTTTCGTCATGCGCTTCGATCAAAACATCCATGCCATAGCCGGTCGCGGCTTTGTGCAACGCCGTCACCGCCGCATCATCCAAAGCCGCCGCGATGAGCAGGATGCAATCGGCGCCAATTCCGCGCGCCTCGGCCACCTGCCATGCATCGAGCATGAAATCCTTACGCAAAACCGGCAGCGCGCAGGCCGCGCGCGCCGCGATCAAATCCTCGTTGCGGCCCTTGAAATAAGGCGCATCGGTCAGCACGGACAAACACGCCGCGCCGCCGGCCGCGTAAGCCTTGGCCAACGCGGCCGGATCGAAATCCGCGCGAATGACGCCGGTCGACGGCGAGGCTTTCTTGATCTCGGCGATCAGGCCGATGCCGCCGCCTTCGACCTTCGTGCGCAGCGCCTTGATAAAGCCGCGCGGCGGCGATGCCGCGCGCGCCTTGCGATCCACCGTTTCGAACGGCATTCCTTTCGACACGTGATCGACATGTGCGCGTTTGTCGGCGCAGATTTTTTGCAGAATATTGCTCATGCGGCGGACAATCCGTTGGTGAGTTGCACCAGTAAATCGAGCGTGTGTCGCGCGGTCCCATTATCGACGGCTTCGGTTGCGAGGCGCAATCCCTGATGTACATCGCCGGCCCTGCCAGCGACGACCAACGCAGCGGCGCTGTTGAAAAGCACGATGTCGCGATAGGCGTTATGTTCCCCGGCCAGCAGTTTTTTCAAAGCCGCCGCGTTGGCCGCCGCGTTGCCGCCCTTGAGATCGTCGATGCGTGCGCGGGCGATGCCGAATTCCTCCGGCGTCATCTCGAAATGGCGGACAAGGCCGCGTTCGAGCGCGACGATGTCGGTCGGCGCGGTGGTGGTGACCTCGTCCATGCCGTCCTGCCCGTGCGCCAGCCACGCGGCCTCGCTGCCGAGCCGCCGCAACGCTTCCGCCATCGGCCCCAGAGCCTCAAGTTCGTAAACGCCGATCAAATGACGCTTGACGTTGGCGGGATTGGTGAGCGGGCCGAGTAAATTGAAAATGGTGTGCCGGCCGAGTTTTTTGCGGATTTCGGCCACGCGCCGCATGGAGGGGTGATGCCGATTGGCGAACAGGAAGCAGATATTCGCCTCGGCAAGGCAACGTTCCAAAACGCCGGTCTCCGCTCCCAGATTGACGCCAAGCGCGGCGAGAAGATCGGAAGAACCGGAACGACTGGTGGACGCGCGATTGCCGTGCTTGGCGACCGGCACGCCGCAGGCGGCCACCACCAGCGCTGCCGCGGTCGAAATGTTATAGGTGCCGATGCCGTCGCCGCCGGTTCCTACTATATCAATAGCGCCGGGCGGCGCCGCGACCGCGATCATCTTGCCGCGCATCGTGCGCGCCGCGCCCAGCAATTCCTCGACGGTTTCGCCCTTGTCGGCGAGCGCGGTCAGGAACGCGGCGATCTCTTCGTCAGGCGCTTTACCCTCGAATATGCCATCGAAAGCCGTTTGCGCCTCGGTTTCGGCGAGGTTTTCGCCGCGCCGGGTTTTTTCAAGCAAAGCGCGCAAGGTCATCGCTCAACCCGTGACGGCGAGGAAGTTTTTTAGCAGCGCATGCCCATGCTCGGTGGCAATGCTTTCGGGATGGAACTGCACGCCGTGGATCGGCAGCGACGCATGCATCAATCCCATGACGGTGCCGTCTTCGGTTTCGGCGGTGATGGCCAATTCTTTCGGCAGGCCGTCGCGCGCAACGATCAGCGAGTGATAACGCGTGGCGGTGAAGGGCGAAGGCAGGCCGTGAAACACACTTTGGCCTTTGTGATGAATGGCGCTGGTCTTGCCGTGCATCGGCGCGGCGCGCACCACTTCGCCGCCGAAGGCCTGCCCGATCGCCTGATGGCCGAGGCAAACGCCGAGCAGCGGCACCTTTGCCTTCGCGGCTTTCCCGATCAGGTTGAGGCAAATGCCGGCCTCGTTGGGCGTGCAGGGGCCCGGCGACAGCACGATATGCGAGGGCTTGAGCGCCAGCGCATCGTCGGCCGAAAGCGCGTCGTTGCGGCGCACATCGACCTCCGCTCCCAACTCGCCCAGATAATGCGCGAGGTTGTAGGTGAAGCTGTCGTAATTGTCGATCAGGAGCAGCATGTTTTCCCGTATTTTCCGGCCGCCATGTCCCGCCACAACGGTCCTCTTTTCTTGCCCGATGCCGAAAAGAAAAATTTCCGCAACGACACAACCCGTATATTATGCGGGCAGGAACGGAGCCGGTTCAATGAAAAAATCCAACGTCTGGGTGGTGTTCTGGAGCCTGGTCGGCCTTGCCGCGTGGGCCGGCGTGATCGCGGTCGCCTTGCGGCCGGCGCCGCCTGCCTGGCATCCGCCCGCTGTGCGCGTCGCGGTCGCGCCGTTGCCGCCGGCCCCCGCGCCGGAGCAACCCACTCTGGAAGGTGAAAAGCCGATACCGCAAATTGCCGGCATGCCGGGCTTACCGCCGAGCGCCATCCCGTCGCCCAAGCAAGCCGCGCCCAAACTCGCGCCGGGCCATGCGCCGGAAATCGCCCTCGTGATCGACGATATGGGGCTCGACATGAAGGACAGCGCGCGGGCGGAGACGTCATTGCCGCCGCAGGTCACGCTGTCCTATATGCCCTATGCTGACGATCTCGCCGAACAAACAGGCAAGGCGCTGGCCGCCGGCCATGAATTGCTGTTGCATATGCCGATGGAGCCGATCGGGCATCAAGACCCCGGCCCCAGCGCCCTGTTGACCAGCCTTGCGCCCGATCAGATCCGCGCGCGGTTCGACAAGGCGCTTGGCAGTTTCAAGGGTTTCGACGGCGTCAACAACCACGAAGGCAGCAAATTCACGGCCGACGCCGCCGGCATGCAGATCGTGGCCGAGGAATTGAAAAAGCGCGGCCTGTTTTTCCTCGATTCGCGCACCGGCCCGCATTCGGTCGGCGAAAGCGTCGCCAAAAAGGATGGCGTGCTGGCGCTCGGCCGCGACGTATTCCTCGACGACAGCCTCGATCCCGCCGCCATCGAGACCCAGCTTCAGCGCACCGAATATGTCGCACGGCGGCACGGCGAAGCCATCGCCATCGGTCATCCCCATGCGGCGACGCTGGACGTTCTCGAAAAATGGATCCCGGAGGCGGAAAAAGACGGCTATGTGCTGGTGCCGCTGCACGATTTGCTGGAAGCGCGGATAATACCAGTGAAAGCAAATTAATCGGCGCTTTTGGCCGCCTCTTCCGCCGCCCGCGTCATCCCCCGCGCCTTGGCCACGCATTCGCGGTATTCCGATTGTGGGTCGCTGTCGTAAACGATGCCGGCGCCCGCCTGCACATGCATCGTGCCGTCTTTCACCACCGCCGTGCGGATGGCGATGCAGGTGTCCATGCTGCCATTGGCGCCGAAATAGCCGATGCAGCCGGCATAAACGCCGCGCCGGTCGGGTTCCAACTCGTCGATGACCTGCATCGCGCGCACTTTCGGCGCGCCGCTGACGGTGCCGGCCGGGAAACCGGCGATGAGGGCGTCCAGAGGCTCGAACGCCGCCGCCAATTCGCCCTCGACGTTGGAAACG
>DATKSH010000125.1:0-3109 GCA_035531735.1 Alphaproteobacteria bacterium | reverse complement strand
CTCGGTGATGCCGAGATGAAGGGGATAGTCGCAGGCGTCGGCCAGCTGCTGGTAGGCGGCGACGGCCAAGAACACGTCAGACGCCTTGCACGAGATCTTGAACTCGAAGAAGTCGTTGTCCTCGAGGATTTTGATGTGGTTCAAGGCGCTTTCGACCATCGCGTCGGGGCACGGCTCGCCGTATTTTTCGAGCAAATCCTGTTCCAACGATCCGGCATTGACGCCGATGCGCATCGCGCAGCCGTGATCCTTCGCGGCCTTGACGACTTCCTTCACCCGCTCTTCCGAGCCGATATTGCCGGGATTGATGCGCAGGCACGCCGCGCCCGCCTTGGCGGCTTCAAGCGCGCGCTTATAGTGGAAATGAATGTCGGCGACGATGGGGACTTTCGCGGCCTTGACGATCTCTGGTAAAGCGGCGGTGGATTCCTCGTCGGGGCAGGACACGCGCACCAGGTCGGCGCCGGCTTCCTCAAGTTGGCGTACCTGCCCGATGGTGGCATTCGCATCCGAGGTTAGGGTGTTGGTCATCGATTGCACGGCAATCGGCGCGTCGCCGCCGATCAACACATCGCCGACCTTGATTTGGCGGCTTTTGCGCCGCTGGATGTCGCGCCACGGCCGATAGGCCTGCGCTTCGGAATGATGGTCACCGCTCATGAATATCCCCGGCCCCTCATGGGCCTCCGTTCATATAGGACCAAGCTTATAGCCAATTTATGGCAATGACGCCAAGGCAAATGCATGCATGGGTTAACGAATCCCGTGGTCGCCGCTTAGGGCGCCGGGTCGGCCTGGTCGCCGAGATCGTCGGGATCGAGCGAAACGTCGCGCACCACGAGATCGCTGCTCACCAGCTTCGGCAGTATCTTGCCGTCGAGGGTCAGGACGATGCCGCCGCCATTGCCGGCCGTCAGCGTCAAGCCTTCCTTGTTCGGCACCCGGTAAACGTCGCCCGGCTTCAACACTTTGTCGAAAACCGTGCGACCGTCCTGGTCGGCGATCAAAATCCAGCTTTCCTTTTCGACCTTGATCGAGACCCGCGAATCTCCGCCGGTATCGCCGAAGATATGGGAATCGGCGGCCGGCGGGGTTGTGGCGCCGGTATTTGCATCTGCCGGTTTCGCATCCGGGGATTTTTGCGCGTCGGCGGTTTTTTCCGCGCTGGCCGGGACGGCGGCGGTTGCCGGCGTGACGGCGTCGGTTTTGGCAGCAACGGCCGGCGCGGGGGCTATCGCCGCCGGTGCCGTCGCGGTTGCCGGTGGCACGGGAGCCGGTGCGGCGGCGACGGTGGGCGAAGTTGCCGTTGGCGCCGACATCGGGGTCGATGCTGGCGCGGGCGTGGCGGCGGTCTTTGGCAGAAGCGAAAGTGGCGCGCCGGGATTCGCCGCGGCGGCTGGCGCGGCAACCGAAAGGGCTGGCGGTGAAGCCGGGGCGGCCGGCGCCATAGCAGCGACCGCCGGCAGGGGCGGCGGCGTGCTCACCTCGGTGCGGCCGGAGGAAGCGAGGCCGTACCACAGCGCGTAGATCACGATGGCGGCGACGGCGGCGCTGACCAATATGGCGGCCGACGGCGTGCGGCCTTCGGCGATCGGGGTCGGTAGGCTCAGTTCCGGCTTGCGCCGGCGGCCGGCCATTTCCTTTTGATAGTGCAGGACGACGCGGCCGACATCGAGTTCGAGCAGTCCGGCATAGGAGCGCACGAAGCCGATGGCATAAGCGTCGGCCGGCAACCGGTCGTAGCGTCCGTCCTCGATCGCCTTGAGGAAATCGTAGCGGATGCATAAATTCTCGGCGATCGGCGGCAAGTCCCAGCCGCGCTTTTCGCGCTCGCGCTTCAAGATTTCACCGATGCGTTCGGGCGGCGGGCTTTTGGCATCGCGCGGCTGCGGCGCGGGCGCGGCGGCCTTTTCGTTTTCGTGGCGCGGCGGCGGGCCGGCCGGTTTCTGCGCGCGATGATGGCGGTGGGAGGCGGACATGGCCGAAAGCCTATAAAATTGCCGGCCGAAAGGCAATCAAAGCTTGCCCTTTTCCATAATTTACGCGCATCGGCCGGGCTTATTCGGAGGCGCTTTTCCTTTTCCGGTAGGCGTTTTCCGCTTGCGCCACCAGTTCGGCGAGGATGGCGGCGGTCGGCTGCTCCCCCGTCACCATGCCGACGCTTTGCCCGGCCATGACGGAGCCGGTTTCGACATCGCCCTCGATCACTGCGCGGCGCAGGGCGCCGGCCCAGAAATGCTCGATCTCAAGCTGCGCTTCGTCCTTGTTCAATTCGCCCGTGTCGAAGCGGACGATCACCTCGCGCTGCTTGTCGATGAATTTCTTGCTGCCGTCGTTGGCCAGCGCGCGCACCGGGATGACCGGGAAGCGCGGATCGAGCTGCACCGACGGCACCGCGTCGCGCGCCGCCGCGCGGATGAAGGCCTGCTTGAATTTCGCATGGGCGATGGATTCGGTGGCGCAGACGAAGCGTGTGCCGAGCTGCACGCCCGAAGCACCCATTTCGAGATAGGACAGGATCGCCTCGCCGCGTCCGATGCCGCCGGCGACAAACACCGGCACGTCGCGGATTTCAGGCAAAACTTCCTGCGCGAGGACCGAGGTGCTGACCGGGCCGATATGGCCGCCGGCCTCCATGCCCTCGATCACGAGGGCGTCGGCGCCCATCCTGACCAGTTTCTTGCCGAGAGAAAGGGCCGGCGTGAAGCAGATCAATTTGGCGCCACCGTCCTTGACCTTCTTGATTGCATGCGCCGGCGGCAGGCCGCCGGCCAGCACGATATGGCCCACTTTCTCCGCCACGCACACGCCGATCAGCGCGTCCAGTTGCGGATGCATGGTGATGAGATTGACGCCAAAGGGTTTTTTTGTGAGCGCCTTGGTGCCGGCGATTTCCTTTTGCAGCAAATCGGGCGTCATCGCGCCGCAGGCGATGATGCCGAAGCCGCCGCCGTTGGAAATGGCCGAAACCAGATGGCGTTCGCTGACCCATGTCATGGCGCCGCCCATGATGGCGTAGCGCGAGCCGAGGAAGTCGCAGCCGCGTTGCCAGAGATGGTGGAAGGAAGGAAGTAGTTGATTCATCGCTTGTGGCGACCCCCCACCCAAC
>DATKSH010000124.1:0-3038 GCA_035531735.1 Alphaproteobacteria bacterium | reverse complement strand
TGAAATGCAATTCCTCGTCGATTTCGAATTTCTTCTCGAAGGCTCGCTCGCGCTCGTCGAATTCGGTCATCGCATCCTCCGCATCGAAACAGGATTTGAAACTTTTTTATCCGATACCTGATACCCGTCTTCTGCTTACTGAATCAGACCGACCCCGGCGCCAGCCTGACTTTCAACCCGTCGAGATTCTTGTTGAAGATGATCTGGCAGGCGAGGCGCGAATCCGCGGTCACGTCGAAAGCACCGTCGAGCATGCCGACTTCCTCCTCGACCGGCTCGGGGATTTTATCCTTCCATTCCGGATCGACGTAAATGTGGCAGGTGGCGCAGGCGCAGGATCCGCCACACTGCGCCAAAATCGGCAAGCCGCCTTCGCGGATGATTTCCATCACGCTCCACTCCTCGGTCGCCTGCAATTCGTGTTCCTTGCCTTCCATGTCGGTGCAATAGATACGCATCGTCGAGACTCTTCCCTTTCCTGACAATCAAGCCGCATGCTCGACGCCGAGCTTGCCCTGCAAGTCGCTGCTCGAGGTCGTGTACTGGAAACGGTAACGCCGGTCGGGATGCACGTAAGTGAAGGCCTTCTTGGCCATTAGCGCCGCTTCGTGAAAGCCCGACAGGATCAATTTCATCTTGCCCGGATAGGCGTTGATGTCGCCGATGGCGAAAATACCCGGCACGCTGGTCTCGAAATCGGCGGTGTTCACCGGGATCAGGTTTTCATGCAGGTCGATGCCGAAATGGGCGACCGGGCCGAGCTTCATCGTCAAGCCGTAAAAGGCCAGCAAGGCGTCGCACGCCATGGGTTCCTGCGCCTTGCCGGTTTCCTGCACGATCACGTTACGGATGCGGCTGCCTTCGCCCTCGATCGAGGTCAGCGCAGCGATTTTCAAATCCATCAAGCCTTCCGCCACGAGGGTGCGCATCTTGAGGACGCTATCCGGCGCGGCGCGGAATTCATCGCGGCGATGCACTAGCGTGACGTGCTTGGCCACCGGCTGGAGATTGATCGCCCAATCGAGCGCGGAATCGCCGCCGCCGGCGATGACGATGTTCTGATCGCGGAATTGTTCCATCTTGCGCACGGCATAGAACACCGATGTGCCTTCGAATTCCTCGATGCCCTTGATCGGCAGTTTCTTGGGCACGAAGCTTCCGCCGCCGGCGGCGATGACCACAATCTTGCCTTCGATCACGGTACCGCGATCGGTCGTCACGCGCCAATGGCCGTCCGCCGTCTTTTCCAGCTTCTCGGCCATCTGGCCGAAATGGAAAGCCGGATGGAACGGCTTGATTTGCTCCAGTAGTTTTTCGGTCAGTTCCGCGCCGGTGCAGACCGGCACGGCGGGAATGTCGTAAATCGGCTTTTCGGGATAAAGCTCGGCGCATTGGCCGCCCGGCCGGTCGAGAATGTCGATCAAATGGCATTTGACGTCGTTCAAGCCAAGTTCGAACACCGCGAACAGGCCGACCGGCCCGGCACCGATGATGATGGCGTCGGTCATATGGGGATTTTGCGCGGCACTTTCGGTCATTTTGACGGCTTTTCTCCAATTCGCGCAAGCGTCTTAGCGGACTATCCGGGCGGCTTCAAGAGCCACGGCGGCATATATAATGGCCCGTGCGGCCCGTTGTTCCTTATGCGCTTTGCGGCTAGGCTTGGCAACCTGAGCCCGGGGAGATCGTGAGGGACCGCATGGCCGAAACGACGCGCGAAATCCTGTTCGAATGCCGGCAGGTCGGCAACGTCCTGCGGGTGGCGGCGGTCGATGCCGCGACCGGCACCGAGGCGGTCTTCCAGGCCCCGCTCAATGCCGGCAAGGCCGATTTGCGGCGCATGGCCGTGCGCAAGCTCGATTACGTCATGCGCAAGCAGGGCAAAGGCTGAACTACCAACTGAACGTGTGGCCGAAGATCGTGAAGCTGTGCTTGGCCGACGCGGCGGTTTTTGCCGGCGGCGGAGTTACGGCAGGCGCGGCGGCCGGGGCGGCCGGCGCTTTCTGCGGCGATGGCGGCGGCATCAGGCTACGCGGCACCAAGGGGCCATCGACGATATGCACCATGCCGTTACGGGCGCGCAGATCGGGCGCCAGGATTTTCGCGCCGCCGATTTCCACCACCGCGCCGCTGCCATTGCAATCCAGCATCTCGTTATTGGCGGTGAACGGCATGATCCGATGCCCCTTGAAGGCGCTAGCCGGCGTCAGGCTACCGCTGAGGACATGGTATTTGACAAAATTTTGCAGGGCGGCCTTGTCGGCGTTTATGCGCGCGGCCACGGAGGGCGGCAGCTTGCCAAGCGCCGCGTTATTCGGCGCGAAGACGGTGACGGTGAGGCGCGGATTGGCGAACAAATCCTCTAGGCCGGCCTTGTCGATCAGGACGACGAAATCCGCCAGATCCTTGCGGCCCTGCATCAGCACATAGACATTGGCGGGCAGCGCGAACGCGCCAAAAGACGGTGCCGGCAGGACAGGCTTGTTGGTTTGAGCGGCGGCGGGCGACGCGGCCAAGCTCGCGATGCATAAAAGCGCGAGCAGGACGGAAAAGCGAAGGCGCGGCATAAAGAGTCTCCCTCAGGATCGAAAGCGCTTATCTATCGTAATCCCGCGCCCGTATGCGTCAAGGCCGCGCCGCGATCCGGCCTTGCCCCCGCGCGCGGTTGGGTTTAAGCAAGCTTATCCTTCCTTTTCCGGCTTCACGGAGTCTCCCATGGCACGCAACAAAATCGCCCTTATCGGCGCCGGGCAAATCGGCGGCACGCTGGCCCTCCTCGCCGGCGAAAAGCAGCTTGGCGACGTGGTGCTGGTCGATGTCGCCGAAGGCATTCCCGAAGGCAAGGCGCTCGACATCGCGCAGGCCGGCGCGGTCGAGCGTTTCGGCGCATCGTTCGGCGGCGGCACCGATTACAGCCTGATCAAGGGCGCCGACGTCATCATCGTGACGGCCGGCGTGCCGCGCAAGCCCGGCATGAGCCGCGACGATTTGATCGGCATCAATACCGGCGTCGTCAAGGCGGTCGGCGAGAACATCAA
>DATKSH010000123.1:0-2226 GCA_035531735.1 Alphaproteobacteria bacterium | reverse complement strand
TTCTTCCATATCTATGCGATTTATATTTACCCCAGAACTCCACGCACTAATGCCAATGCTGTTTGGAAAAGAATCCTCAGGAAACAGCGTGAAACCAGCCCACAACGGTTGACCACGAATTTCATCACATTTTTGCTTTTGCATTTCGTAAGCAAATGGGCTTCCATTTTTCTGAGCAAAAAGCCATGCATGTAATGTAATGTTTGTAGCTGGACCTTTACCAATGTTTGTAATCTTGAATGATACAGAACCGCTTGCGCCATTATTATTAATGAAAAGACCAGGATTGGCGAATTCGATACGATCAATGCGTATCCATGCTCTGTCGGCAGCAATTAAAGTTTGTTTCGCGACCTCTGCGGATTTTTGAGCAGCTTGGGCAGTCGTGTTTGCTATCCTTTCCGCCCTAATGAGAAAATATATTTGTGATGCCGAAACTATAACGAGAGCGAATGTAAAAAGGGCAAGAAAAGCCGTGTAAAGAGCAATAGCAGCTTCGGGCTTCTTTGAGATTGAGACAGACGAAGCTTGATCAATCCATTGCAATATAAAAGGCACAACAATCGCTAACACAAATACGATCGCTGCAATTATCGTGGCGTGAACAAATATTTTTGTCATTTCAACTCCTGTTTTATTCCATCACAATCCTAGGCGCGGCCGGTGTGCTATTTTCCGCATCCAGCCGCCGCCAAATTTCTTCCGCCATCCCCCGATAAATCTTCGCCGCCGGATGCTCCGGCTGCGAGGCCGTAATCGGCGCGCCGCTATCGGAAGTTTCGCGCAGCGCAATATCCAACGGAATCTCGCCCAAAAACGGCGCGCCGAGCCTTTCCGCCTCGGCTCGTGCTCCGCCATGGCCGAAAATCTCGCTGCGCTCGCCGCAATGAGGACAAAGGAAATAGCTCATATTCTCGATGATGCCGAGGATCGGCACGTCCACGCGCCGGAACATCGCCAAGCCCTTGCGCGCGTCGATAAGCGCAATGTCCTGCGGCGTCGAAACGATCACCGCGCCGGACAGCGCCACCTGCTGCGCCATCGTCAATTGCGCGTCGCCGGTGCCGGGCGGCATATCGACCACCAAAACATCGAGCGTGCCCCACAGCACGTCGCGCAGCATTTGCTGCAAGGCCCCCTGCACCATCGGCCCGCGCCAAATGGTCGGCGTGTCCTCGCCGACCAAGAAGCCCATCGACATGGCCTTGAGCCCATAACGCTCCATCGGCACGATCTTCTTGTCGTCGGTCACCTGCGGCTTGCCTTTGAGCGCCAAAAGGCGCGGGATCGAAGGCCCGTAAATATCGGCGTCGAGCAAGCCGGTTTTAAGGCCATTGGCGGCCAAGGCGACCGCCAGGTTGACCGCGCAGGTCGATTTGCCGACTCCGCCCTTGCCGGAGGCGACGGCGATAATATGCCTGACGTCGGGCAGATGAATTTTCTCCGGCCGCATATTCATTTCCTTTTCTGAACTTCTATCGCAGTCATTCTAAACATATTTACGGGCGATAAGACAGCGGATGCCAAAAGGACGGGCGGAATTCCCCTCCCCTCGTGGGAGGGGTTAGGGGTGGGGGAGCGCGGCTTGGTTAGGCACTCACGATCAAATGCTTCTATTTCCGCCCTCCCCCTTCCCTAACCCTCCCCACAAGGGGGAGGGAATAGGCCGCGCTTCTTGTCAGACGGCTTTTTGAAAAAGCGGAGATTCTTTCTCAAATCTTTTGCCGTGCCTCCGCATTCGAGGTATAAAACGCCATGCCCTGCCCTAAAACCGCCAAAAAGGCTTGTAGGATAATCGCCGAGGCGATTCATCCTGTGCCGATTTGCCCGGCTCCTTTTCCGCATTGACCATTGACATCGAGGTCCGTGATGCACACCCGGTTCCGTTTCCCGTCCAAATATCTCGCCGCCCTTTTCATCGCCGCCCTGATCGTTGCGCCGACGGCGCCGGCGCTGGCCAACGAAGGGCCCGCCAGCTTCGCCGATCTTGCCGCGCGCCTGTTGCCGGCGGTCGTCAACATCTCGACCACCCAGACCATCAGCAGCAGCCAGGACATGCAGGACATGCCCGATTTGCAACTGCCGCCGGGCTCGCCGTTCGAGGAATTCTTCAAGGATTTCATGAACAAATATAAGGAGCAGAAGCACAAGGCGACTTCGCTCGGCTCCGGCTTCATCATCGACCCGGCCGGCTACATCGTCACCAACTATCACGTGATCGAGGAC
>DATKSH010000122.1:0-4208 GCA_035531735.1 Alphaproteobacteria bacterium | reverse complement strand
ATCGAAAAGAAAGCTATCCGGAATCCGATTTCCTGTTTGATCCGGAACTAACCAAATCAGATTCCGCATAAATTCTCTTTCCCCCCGCTGCGCGGTGGAAAAGAGAATTTTGCGGAATGACGCCGTTCTTGTGGTAACCATTTGTTTCGATTCATCTGCCGGGCGTGAAAGATTCGCCAATGTCCGGCTCCCGGTTTTCGATGTCGGCATCTTCGTCGTCGGATTGCGGATCGAGCAGGGTCATGGAACCCAATCCCGAATGGGGGATAAGCGAATCCCCGGGTTTTGCTTCTGATCCCTGAACCCCGGCCCCCGACCCCTGCATGCGGCTTTGCCCCGGCGCGCGCCATTCCATGCTGTCGAAAGCGCCGCAATCGGGGCACAGCGCCTGCCATTGTTGCTCGGCGCCGCCGCAGGCGCGGCACAGCCATGTCGGATCGGGGGAAGCGTCGGCCGCTTTCAGGAGCCAGCGTGCGGCCGCGTTCTCGTCGCCGGTCTCGCGCCGTTCGAGCCGCGCCAGCAGGCGATAGGCGGATTGCGTGGCCGCGCCGCTTCCCATCAGGGCCATCAGATGCCGCCGCGCTTCGCCCCACAAATCGGCGTCCAGCGCCGCTTCGGCCAGCACATAATGACTGAGCGGCGCGTCGGGATCGGCGCGGCACAGGCGCTCGCTGTGCTTGTAGGCATCGAGCGGGTCGTCGCCGGCGCGATAGGCGGCCGCCACAAAGGGATGCGGCGCGTTTTTCCACGCGCGTTCGATCGTATGGCGCGCGGCGCGCGCGTGGCCGGTTTGTGCCTGTTGCGCGGCCAGCGCCAGCACCGCCGGCGTCCAGCCGGGGGCGAGGCGCAGGGCGTGCTCGGCCGCTTCCAGCGCCTTGTCGCTTTTGCCGGCGCGGGCGTCTTCTTCGGCCTCGGCGACCAGGAGCGCGGCGCGATGGCGGCGGATTTGCTCCGACGAGCGCAGGCGTGCGGCCGTGATATGGGCCAGCGCCGCCTCGGCCTCGCTCCATTGGCGGCGGCGGGCGGCCAGCTCGAAGCGGATTACATTGAGCCACGGCGTTTCGGGCTTCAAACGGCGCAGTTTTTCGGCCAGTTGCTCGGCCGCATCCCATTTTTTCGCCCGCACCGCGTCCATGATGAGGCCGCGATAGCCAAGCGCGGCGCTTTGCGGTTCGGCGGCCAGCATCAGGAAAATTTCGTGCGCGGCGCCATGATCGCCGGCCAGTTGCGCGGCTTGCGCCTGCAACAGGCGGGTCAGCGGCGTTGCGCCCAGCAATTTGCGCGCGCCGACCGCGAGGCGTCCCGCTTCCGCCGCGTCGCCGGAGGCAATCGCGATCAGTCCTTCGGTCAGCTTTTCCTGTCCTTTTTTCAGGTGCTTGAGATCGCGCTTGAGCCGCCATGTCTGGAGCCCATGCGCGATAAGGAACCATAAGCGGAATAAAAGATAGAAAACGAAAGCGGCCGCCAGCAGCAGCACCGCGAGAATCGAGGCCGAAGTCTCGATCTCGTAGCCGTGCCAGACGATGTGGGCGGTGCCGGGGCGGCTGGCCAGCCACGCCGCGACGGCGACGACAAGGGTCAGCTTGACGATAAAGAAAAACAGCCGCCTCACGGCGCGTCCGCGTCGGGGGAAGACGTGGCGGCGGGCGCGGTGGCCGGCGCGGATGGCGATGCGGGCGACGCCGGCGCGGCTTCGCGCGGCGGCAGGGCGGCGGCGATCAAAAGCTCGGCCATTTGCTGCAGCGATCGATCGACCGTTTGCCGCGCTTCGGCTTCCTGTTCCCAGCCCTTGAGGGTTTCGGTCGCGGCCGGCGGCAGGCCCTTGGCCGCGTCGAGCGCCGTGCCGATCACGCCTTCGGCGAGATCGGATTCGATGTTGGCCAGCGCGTCATTGGCGCCATCGATGCTGTCGACCGGGCGGATGATGACCAAATCCCGCAACTCGACGAGGATCCGTTGCCACCAGTTTTGCGCCTCCGATTCGTCGATCGCGCGCCGCGCCGCGATCGCCAGGCTTTGAAAGCGCTGGTAAAGCGCCGGCGCGGTCGGCACGCCATTCAGCGCGTAAGGTTCGAGTTGCGCCAGCGGCATGGCGAAGGCGGTATCGTCGCGGGTCGCGACCTTCATGGCCGCCAGTTCCTCGACATAGCCGTGGCCGGACGAGGCGGCCTCGCGCAATTGCATGAAGGCGATGGCGGCGGCGAACAGGCTTTGCGCCGCGCGTTGGCTCGAAGCCTGGTTTTGGCTGCCGCGCCTGACCTCGGCTTGCACGGTGTCGAGCGCCGCCGATAGCGCCGCTACGTCGCCTTGCAGGCGCGTGACCGTGCCGGTTGGCGCGGTCGGCGCGGCGGCGCCCGGCGCCGAGGCGCCTAGCCCATCCATGCGGTTTTCAAGATTGGCGACCTTGTGTTCGAGCGTCGCGACGCGGTCGTTCAAAGACAGGCCGCCCGGCCGTGGGCCGTTGTTGGATAACGGGCGCGGCCACAGCACCAAAACCAGGAAGCCGGCCAACGCCAGAATCAGGGTGACGAAATGAAAGACATGCAGGGAGCCGGCCTTCGGCTTCGGCGGTTTCGGCGCGGGCAGGGCGGCGGGAGCGGGTTCGGTCATGGGCGCACCGGGCAGGATTTTTGCAGGCAGTCGATGACGGCGTCTTCGGTCGGCGCGGCCGCCGCCATCAGATGCCGCCATGGCAACGGCTGCAAGGGCGTCGTGACGGCCTCGCTAAGGCATATCGCGGCGAGGCGCGCGCAGCAAGCCCCGAGCGTGGCGGCCTCGATAAGATCGGCCAAAACCCGCGCGGTGCGCGGCGAAAAGACCGTCACGGCGTCGAATTTTCCGCCGGCTAGAAGCGCATGGGTCCCGGGCGTGAAAACCGCCGCCGGATGGGCGGCATAGACCGGCCAGTCGGCAACGCGCCAGCCGGCGGCTTCGAGAAGCGCGGCGGCTTTGCCGTCGGCGTCGGCACCGCGGATGTGCAACATGCTGTCGCCCGCCGCGCGGCCTATCCGGCGGGCGAGGCCGTCGCCGTCGCTCGCGGCGCCGGCGATTTTTCGAAAACCGAAGGCGCGGGCTTTTTCGGCCGTGCGCGCGCCGACGCAAAAGCACGGCAGCGCGAGAAGATCGCCGATCTCTTGCCGACGCTTTTCCAACGCGCCGAGCGCGTTGCCGCTGGTGATCATGATCGCCTGTGGAGTGATCGCCGGGCGCGGCGTCGCCAGCGGTTTGATGGCCAGCAATGGTTCGATCACGGTTTCGTAACCGAGGTTCTGCAGTTCGGCGGCGAGGGTTTCGGCGGCCTCGGTTGGGCGCGTGATGAGGATCGAGGGCATCCCCGATCTTCTAGCAGACTAGGCGGCCGCGAAGAAATCCGGCGGCAGGCGGCTTTTGAGGTCCTCGCCAAGCGTGGCGCCGAGTTGGGCAGCTTCGGCCGGCGGGCCGCTGTTGTCCTGCCGTACGATTTCCGAACCGTCGGGCCGCGCCGCCAGCCCTTCGAGGCGTAGCATGCCGTCCTTCCCGATCTGCGCTAGCGCCGCGATCGGCGTATTGCAGGACCCTTCAAGCGCCTTGACGAAGGCGCGCTCGGCGGCGACGCAGGCCGACGTTGCCGCGTGGCCGAGCGGCGCCAGGAGTTTTTGCGCTTGCTCGTCGTCGCGCCGCGCCTCGACGCCGATCACGCCCTGACAGGCCGAGGGCAGCATGGTCGCGACATCAAGGATCGAGGAGATGCGGTTGAAGGCGCCGAGCCGCGCGAGGCCGGCGACCGCGAGGATGGTGGCGTCCACTTGCCCCTTGGCCAGCTTGCCGAGCCGCGTATCGACGTTGCCACGCAGCGGCACCACGCGCAGGTCGGGCCGTTTGACGAGGATTTGCGCTTGCCGGCGCAGGCTGGCGCTGCCGACCGTGGCGCCCTCTGGCAGGGTTTCCAGCGCGCGCGCGCTATGGCCGATGAAGGCGTCGCGCGGATCGGCGCGCTCCAGAAGGGCGGCGATGGCGATACGCGGATCCAGCACCGTGGCGACGTCCTTCATCGAATGCACGGCGATGTCAATATAGCCGGTCAAAAGCGCGTCCTCGATTTCCTTGGTGAACAGGTCGCGGTTGCCGCCCAGCAGCGCGAAGGAACGTTCCTTATGCTCGGGTTTCCAGTCGCCGGCGGTGCGGATTGGCGTCAATTCGATCTCGGTGTCGTGCTGCAAACCGGGATG
>DATKSH010000121.1:0-2124 GCA_035531735.1 Alphaproteobacteria bacterium | reverse complement strand
CTGCGAAGCGAGCGGGGCCAGCGGCGACGGCGGTGCCGGTTTCGCCGCCGGTAAGAACGGTTGCGCGGCGGCGGGGGTTTGCGCGGGCGGCACGGCGCCGGCCGGCGGGCTTAAGCCCACGATAAGGAGCGTCAGGGCAAGGCCGGCGAGGGCGGATCGTAACAGGGACATCGAACGGTACTTTGATCGCGAGTGAAAATTGGTTATCAACCCTTGCAGCGATACTAACCGAACACGGCAAAAATGCGACCGCGAACAGCGCCTAGGGGAAAAAAAGCCGGCGATGCGATCATCATCGGCGGCGGGCCATCGGGCCTTGCCATGGCCGCCCTTTTGGGATCGCAAGGGCTGGCGGTGACGGTACTCGAACGCGCCATGCCGCGTGCGGCGGCGCGGCGGGCGCGGGCCGATGCGCGCACCACAGCACTTTCCCTCGCTTCGGCGCACATTCTTAGGCAGGCCGGCGTTTGGGTGCTGATCGCGCCGAAAGAGCTTTGCCCGATCCTCGATATTCGGGTGGCCGATGGGAATTCGCCGGCTTGCCTCGATTTCCATCATGCCGAAATTGGTAAAGAACCATTCGGCTGGATTGTCGAAAACGGGATTTTCCATGCCGCGCTGCGCGCGCGCATTAACCAATTGGGGAATGTGCGCTTGGTGATCGGCGCGATGGCGAGGCTGGAAACCGGCGAGGCCGCGCGGGTTTATCTTGAAGACGGGCGCGTGCTTGCGGCGCCGCTTTCGATCGGCGCCGACGGGCGCAACTCGATGTGCCGCGCGGCGGCGGGGATCGAAACCTATGGCTGGGATTACGGCCAGGCCGCCATCGTTTGCACCATCGCGCATGCGCTGCCCCACGATAACGTGGCGGTCGAGCATTTTTTGCCCGGCGGGCCGTTGGCGACCTTGCCGATGACGCGGCAACGTTCGTCCATCGTGTGGACGGAGCGGGCCGAGGCTGCCGCGCGGCTCATGTACATGGACGAGCGCGAATTCACCGCAGCCTTGCAGGAAAAGGTGCAGGATTGGCTGGGCGAGATAAGCCTTGCCGGGCCGCGCGCGGCGCATCCCTTGAGCCTTTTACGCGCGAAACGATATGCGGCGCGGCGGCTCGCTTTGATCGGCGATGCGGCGCACGCCATTCATCCGATCGCCGGGCAGGGCTTTAATTTGGGCATCGGCGATATGGGCGTTTTGGCCGGGGAGATTATGCGTGGCGCGCGGCTGGGCCTTGATGCCGGGGATCCCTCGATCCTGCGCGCCTATGAAAAACGCCGGCGCTTCGCCGACGGCAATATGGTTTTGATGACCGATGCGCTGGATCGCCTGTTTTCCAATTCGATCCCGGCGGTCGAAGCCGCGCGGCGCTTCGGCCTCGCGGCGGTGCAAAGGATCGGGCCCTTGCGGCAATTTTTTATGCGCGAAGCGATGGGAGTCGGAAGGCAGAAAACCGAGGACAGGGACCAGAAATGGGACAACAGGGGGCGCGGGGCCTAGATTTCGGTAAGAGATTGTTTTGGTTGGTAGAATTCGATTGTTGTTGAATCGCCCATGTCGCATACCATATCATAGACGACGAAATGCCAATCCTTCCGAGAGGTTAGACCATGGCCGACGAACTTTTGCGCCCCTCCGTTGCCGGCACCGCGACCCCCACTTATGACGCCGGCTTGCGCGCGCATATGCAGCGTGTGTTCAACTATATGGCAGGCGGGTTGGCCCTCACCGGCGTGTTGGCTTTCGTGGTCGCCAACACCGCGCTGGCGGGGATTATTTTCGGCACGCCGCTTAAATGGGTGGCGATCTTCTCGCCTTTCGTGTTCGTGATGTGGCTGCAGGTGCGCATCCAGCACATGAGCGCCGCCAAGGCGCGCACCTTGTTCTGGCTGTTCTGCGGCACCATGGGGCTTTCGATGGCCTCGATCTTTTTGGTTTTCACGGGCGCCAGCGTCGCGCGGGCGTTTTTCATAACATCCGCGACTTTCGCCGCCATGAGTCTTTACGGTTATACGACCAAGCGTAATTTGATTGGGCTTGGCGCGTTTTTCATGATGGGCATGATCGGGTTGATGATCGCCATCGTCGTCAACCTGTTCCTGATGTCCTCGATGCTGCAATGGCTGG
>DATKSH010000120.1:0-4809 GCA_035531735.1 Alphaproteobacteria bacterium | reverse complement strand
GGCCAGCTTGCGCGCGAACGCCACGGCAACGACGTCGTTCTGATTGGCTTTTCGACTTACGATGGAACGGTAACGGCGGCTTCCGAATGGGACGGCGAAGCGGAAAAAAAGATGCTGCGCCCGGCCATGGCCGAAAGCTGCGAGGCTTTATTCCACGATACCGGCGTGAAGAATTTCCTGCTCATCCTGCGCGATAATCCGGAGATGGCGAAACATCTGCAACTTAACCGGCTACAACGCGCGGTCGGCGTGCTTTACCTGCCGCAGACCGAATTCCAGAGCCATTATTTCTACACGCGCCTGCCGCAGCAATTCGACGCAATCATCCATATCGACAAAACGCATGCCTTGCGGGCGCTGGAATCGAATCCCCTGTGGCACAAAGGCGAAGTGTTCGAAACCTATCCGGCGGGATTCTAACTTGGAGGAAACGACCATGAAAGCACTTGTTTACCACGGCCCCGGCAAGAAGGCGCTTGAAGAGAGGCCCAAACCGGAGATCGAGGAGCCGGGGGATGCCGTCGTCAGGGTAACAAAAACCACCATCTGCGGCACCGATCTGCATATTCTCAAGGGCGACGTGCCGACCTGCACGCCGGGCCGTATTTTGGGGCATGAAGGCGTCGGCATTGTGGAGAAAGTCGGCAAGGGCGTCACCACAATCGGGGTTGGCGATCATGTGTTGATCTCCTGCATAACGTCCTGCGGTAAGTGCGAGTATTGCCGGCGCGGCATGTATTCCCATTGCACGACCGGTGGCTGGATACTCGGAAACCGCATCGACGGCACGCAGGCGGAATATGTCCGCATCCCACATGCCGAGACCAGCCTTTATCGTATTCCATCCGGCGTGGACGAAGAGGCGCTGGTGATGCTGAGCGATATCCTGCCGACCGGCTTCGAGTGCGGCGTGCTGAACGGCAAAGTGCAGCCGGGCAATACGGTCGCTATTGTGGGCTCCGGTCCCATCGGCCTAGCCGCCCTTTTGACGGCGCAATTCTATTCCCCGGCACAAATCGTCATGATCGATCTCGACGATAATCGCCTGGCGGTTGCGAAGAAATTCGGCGCCACGGCCACGATCAACAGCAAGGATGGCAAGGCCGCCGAAAAACTCATGAAAATGACCGGGGGGCGCGGCGTCGATTGCGCCATCGAGGCGGTCGGCGTGCCGGCGACGTTCGAGCTGTGCGAGGAAATCGTGGCGCCCGGCGGCGTCATCGCCAATATCGGCGTGCACGGCGTCAAAGCCGATCTGCATTTGGAAAAGCTGTGGGATCGCAACATCACGATCACCACGCGCCTTGTTGACACCGTCACCACGCCGCTGCTGCTCAAAACGGTAGAGGCGAAGAAGCTCGATCCGAAACAGCTTATCACGCATCGTTTCGCGCTCGACAAAATTCTCGATGCTTACGATACTTTTGGCCGGGCGGCGGCGACACAGGCGCTTAAAGTCGTCATCGGCACGGAATAGAAAAAAGCCGGGCGGGCTTTGCTTTTTCTCATAAGACGATCTAGCTTGAAGCCTTCTTTTCTCTCAGGCACCCATGCTCGATATAAGCGGATTAGAGGCTGTGCCGATTTTAGTCGGCGTGGGCGTTTGCGCCGGCATTATCGAGGCCTCGGCGGGCGGCAGCGGACTCATAGTTGTGCCCATATTGCTGATGTTGGGGTTGTCTCCGGCATCCGCAATGGCTACCAGCAAACTTCAATACACATTCGGGGCGCTAACCTCGATCGTTCGCTTTCATCAAGCGAACCTTGTGAAATGGAAAAGTATTGCTCCCATGATGGTGGCGGCTGCGTTGGCCGGAACTGCCGGAGCGTTTGCCTTAATTTATACAAATCCGAAAATCCTCGGCGCGATTATTCCGCTGTTGCTGGCAGGGGCCGCGCTCTACTTCATTTTCAGTCCACGGATTAGCGACGTTACGAGTGCAGCCCGCCTTAGTCGTACGGCATTCGTTCTGGGGCCGGTCGTGCTGATTGGGTTTTATGATGGATTTTTCGGCGTCGGCTCGGCGAGTTTTTATGTGCTGGCCATGGTTTGGGGGCTTGGATTTTCGGCGCGCAACGCAACTGCAACAACAAAAGTTGTCGATTTTATCAATAGCACGGCTGCACTGATTGTGCTGGCAATCCATCACGAAGTGCTTTGGCTACCGGGCGCCTTGCTTGGTCTGGGGCAGATAGGTGGCGCATGGATTGGTGCCGGCCTTGTGATCCGCCGCGGCGCAAAATTCGTCCGCCCCGTTCTGGTTATCGTGAGCCTGGGGCTCAGCCTGAAGCTGCTCTTTGATTATCGCGATGTATTCCTCGCGGTTTTGCCGTAAGCGCGTGAGTTCGCGCCGCGCTTAAATCATGCCATTAATTCCACGCAAATATCTGTGGCTCCTTGCGCGACGTGGCCGGCGTTTCGCCGCTCGGCACGCCGACGATGATGGGCGCATAGGCGGTCATTTCGGCCGGGACCTTAAGCTCGGCCTTCCATTCCGGCGTGTTGAGCGCCGCGACCGCGAGGCCGATCACGCAGGTGCCGAGGCCAGTGGCCGTGGCCGCAAGCATCAGGTTCTCCGCCGCCAGCCAACAATCGGCGGCAACGAACGGCCCCATCGGCTTGCCGTAAATGACGATTAATGCCGGAGCGCCGTAAAAAATATCATCCGGGGGCGTGAAATGGTTCGACATGTGGCGACCCGGAACATGGATGCTGCGCTCTATGTCGCCCATGAATTTCTTGGCGCTATCCGACAGGCGCTTCATCGTTTCCTTATTTTCGATGACGGCAAAGGCCCATGGCTCCTCATGCACGGCCGTCGGCGCTAACACTGCCGCTTTCAGCAAGGCGTGAATGGCCTCGTAACTGAGGGTTTGCGGCGCATAGGAACGCACCGCATGGCGGTTGCGGATCGCATCCGTAAGGCTCATGGCCCGATTGGCCTCGACTGCCGAAGCGGTTTGAGGTTTAGGCATGATTTTCTCCTCCATGGCACTCTGCATCGGCACTCTGCATCTTTTTTAAGTAAAGCCCGAGAATATGCCTTTTGGTTTGACCCCGATCAAATGTAGGCAAGCACGGAAAAGCTAGTTATTTTGCCGGTAACAAGCGGAAAGGCACAAATCATGGCGCGCGTTGTCGGCATCGATCATCTCACGATCCGGGTCGGGAATTTTGCGAAGTCGAAGCGGTTTTACGACCGGTTGCTCGGATTTCTGGGTTTCGAGCTTGAGTGGGAGTTCGATCACGTCGCCGGATGGAATAACGGCAAGACCATGTTCTGGATCGGTGAGGCCGATGCCGAAGGCAAGAGACACAAACACCGCATCGGCAATATCGGTTTTCATCATTATGCTTTCGAACTGGGCAAGCGCGCGGATGTCGACGAACTCTATGTCTTTCTCAAAAAGAAAAAGATACCGGTCGTCGATGCGCCGGCCGATTACCCGGATTACGGCGAAGGTTATTATGCCGTTTACTTCCTCGATCCCGACGGGCTAAAGCTCGAAGGCATGTTCTTTGCCGAAAAGAGGAAAAAAAGCAGGTCGAAAAGAAAATAGAATGTACATAAATTGCTGACGGAGAAGCGCGGGCACTCAAGGCGATCAACGATGCCGAATAAACAAAATATAGCTATCGTGTTGTGGGTTTTGCTTGCGGCCAACGCATGGGCCGATACAAAGCAAGGCGCGCCGTCACCCTTTGCCGCCGAAGGCGAAAATCAAAACGGGTTTCTCGCCAAAGAAAACGATGTTCTTTATGTCGGCCGCGTTGCCCCCACTTCGCAAACGAAGCAATGGGATCTTCTTTTGCAAACCAAAAAAAGCTATTCGTGCTCGAACACCCATATAAACGCCGTCACGGTAGTGAATAGCGGCCACGTCACCGTAAACATCGATCAAGCAAAGCCGGTTCTTGAACCGGAACTGTGCGTTACGTCCTTCACGCCGGCAACCTTATCGATCGCCTTGCCGACTCTCGATAGGCCCCTTACTCTCGACATCGTCAATGGCCACAACGACGATCGTTACAAAATAAGCCTTGAAGCGAATGTCGCCTCCGTCAACACGGTGCATGCGAGGTTTACGCTGTTTCTCTTCGATAACGATCGTTCGCAATAAGTCACGGCATGAAACGCTCTTTTGCTCCATCTTTGCGCATTTGCCGGCTTTCGCTCGATACGGGGCAGGAAAATATCGCCGTCATGTCGCGCCACGCCAAGGCTTTGCGGCCCGAAGGGTTCCGCGGTTTCAGCCGCGTCGAAATCCGCCACGGCGATGCAGCCATTCTGGCGACGCTCATCATCACGGACGACGATAATCTCGTGAAGCCGGACATGCTCGGCCTTGCCGATCCGGCCTTTCGCCGTTTGGGCCGGCCGGTCGATACGCCAGTTACGGTCGTGCCTACAACGCCGCCCGACAGCCTCGAAGCGGTGCGCACCAAAATCGCCGGCGGCGAACTGAATGCCGCCCAGATCGAAGCCATCGTGCGCGACATATCGCAACATCGCTATTCGGATATGGAAACGGCGGCTTTTATCGTCGGCACCGCGAATTTCATGACCACCGACGAGCTTCTGTCCCTGACCAAGGCGATGGCAGATTTCGGCACCAGGCTGAGCTGGGACAAGCCGATGGTTGTCGACAAGCATTGCATCGGCGGTATCCCCGGTAACCGCACGACGATGATCGTGGTGCCTATCGTGGCGGCGCATGGCCTGACGATTCCCAAAACATCGTCGCGTGCCATCACCTCGCCTGCGGGAACGGCCGATACCATGGAAGTTCTGGCGCGGGTCGATCTCA
>DATKSH010000119.1:0-14924 GCA_035531735.1 Alphaproteobacteria bacterium | reverse complement strand
GGCCGATTGCAGGCGCACCACGCCCGCCGAGCAGCCGTCAGCCTGAGGTTTTATAAGGAGATCGCGGCTTTGCAATGTGCGGCAGGCTTCACCCCACGACGGCGGCGTGCCGAGATCGAAGCTTACTTTCGGCGCCGAGGTCAGCAAAGGATCGTTGAAACGGCGGATCACATCGCCGGTCGCGTCCTTGTCCATGCACAATTTCGAGGCCGCCGGGCCGGAACCGTTATAGGCAAGGCCGAAGCGGTCGAGCATCGCCTGCAACGTGCCATCCTCGCCCGCGCCGCCATGCAGGGCGTCGAACACGAAGGCGTTTTCCGCCTGCGCCTCGGTGCAGAATTCATCAAGGCTCATGCGGCGCGGCATGAGATCGGCATTCGCGGGCAGGGGTGGCAAACCAAGCTTTTGCCGGATCGGCGGCGCGAGGATTTTGAGGCGCGCGGCGATGCGATCCGCCTCTTTGCAATGCCCGACGATTTCCTCGACCGTATGATTGAGCGTGTAGTCATAAGGCAAATACCAGACCGTGCCGTCCGGCGCCCACAAATAAGGCGCGGGATCGAGCCCCGCTGCGTGGCGCAATTTGAGCCACACATTGGTGCCCGACATCAGCGACACTTGCCGCTCCGCCGTCGGGCCACCAAAAAGAACCCGTACTTTCTGAGCATCGCGCCGTTTTTCCGGCGCCTTTTCCTGCACCTTTACGCCATAACGCCGCGCCGCGTTCGTCACGATAAAACGCAGCATGTCGCCATGGGTGAAGCCGAGCCGGCTGCCCTGAATGAACAGATGGCTGTTCTGCTCCATGCCGGAAATCGGGTTGAAATCGGAAAACACCACGCGCCCGTCTTTCATCAGCCAGCCGTCGAGGCGCGCGAAATCGCGCATGCCGAAAAAGCCGAACAGGGCTTCGGCGGCCTCACGGATCGCCTGTACGATATTGTCCGCGAAGCGCGGAGGGCAATGATAAGCGACGCGGCAGGTGGGCAAATATTTATGCCGGAAGCCGTAAATGGAATCGTCGCCGGTAAGCTCGATCTCGGTCGGGATCAGCGCGACGGGCTTGTCGTTCGGCCCTTGCAAAACCAGCACGGTAAATTCCTGCCCCTCGCAATAAGGCTCGATCATGGCGGCATGATCGCGATGCTGGGTGAAGACGAGGCGCGCTTTTTCGCCGGCTTCTTGCGGCGTCGTGGCGACCGCGACGCCGAGGCTCGATCCGCCGGCCGTCGGCTTGACCACCGCTTTTTCGATGTGGTGCGCGACGAAAAACGCGGCGATTTTTTCAGCCAGCGCTTTCTCGCTCTCGTCCTCGCGCACCACTACGTTCGGCAAGGTATCGAAACCGTGCCGCGCCAGATGCGCGTTGGCTTTCGCCTTGTCGAACATCAGGGCGCAGGCGGACGAAGGCGAGCCGATGAAGGGGATTTTGTATTTTTCCAACAGCGCCTGCAATTCACCGTCCTCGCCGAACGCGCCGTGAATGGCGGGGAAAACGAGATCGGCCTCGCGGCAAGCGGCGACGAATTCCGCTTCGCCGATGGGCCTGGCGTCCTGCGCCAGCTTGAAATCGAAATCGGACGGCGTGTTGGAATAAAGCTGCGCCGGCGACAGGCGATAAAACCGCTTCTGCCGGTCGCAAAAATAGGGCGCGATCTCATGGCCCAAAGGCGCCAGGTGATCCATCACCGAGCGCGCGGAATTAAGCGAAATTCCCCGTTCCGCCGATGGCCCTCCGCATATGACGGCGATGCGCATCAGAGGTCACGCTCCTCTTTACGCACGCCGATCCTTCGGATTTCCCAGCGCAGTTCGATGCCGGATTTCTCGCGCACGCGCTTACGCACTTCCTCGCCGAGGTTTTCGATTTCGGCCGCGGTTGCGCGGCCGGTGTTGATCAGGAAGTTGCAGTGCTTTTCCGAAACCTTGGCCATGCCGATCTTGAGGCCCTTGCAGCCGGCCGCCTCGATCAATTGCCACGATTTGCGCTTTTCGGGATCGTTGTCGGGATTGGCAAAGGTCGATCCCCCCGTTTTTTCACGGATCGGCTGGCTGGCGGCGCGCGCTTTCTGGATTTCCTGCATCTTTTCCTGCACCGATTTCGGATCGCCCGGCTCGCCTTCCAGAACGGCGGCGAGGAAAATCCAATCCTCTGGGACACCGCAATGGCGGTAGGAAAGGCCGATTTGGTCGCGGTACAGAACATGGCGGATGCCGGCGCGGTCGAAGGCGTGCGCTTCCTCGATCACGTCCTTCAATTCACGGCCATAGGCCCCCGCGTTCATACGCAACGCGCCGCCGATGGTGCCGGGAATGCCGGACAGGAACTCGAGCCCGGATATGCCCGATGCTTGCGCCGCGCGCGCGACGTTGAGATCGATGGCGCCGGCGCCCGCCGTCATTGTGGCGCCCTCGATTTTGATCTGGGCGAATTGGGGCCCAAGGCGGATAACGACGCCCGGCACACCGCCGTCGCGCACCAGCAAATTGGAGGCAAGGCCGATGACGGTGATCGGCATGTCCTGCGGGCAATGGGCGAGGAAAAAGGAAAGATCGTCCTCGTCGGCCGGGCGGTAAAGCACTTCCGCCGGCCCGCCGACCCGGAACCATGTTTGCGGCGCCAGCGGCTCGTTCGGCGTCAGCTTGCCGCGCACTTCCGGCAAACGCACGAGCAAGCCCTCGTCGGGAAAATCATCGGCCCGCAGGCCCTGCATGCTTTCCGTTATCCGCGCCAGCATTTCAGCCTCGCGCGCGCTTGGCGTCCTTGCCAAGGATCGCTTCCAACTCGCCGGGCAACGCCTGTGCCCATGCGCTGATCGAGCCGGCGCCGAGGCAAATCACGTAATCGTCCGGCTGCGCCAGTTCGGCGATCATCGGCGCAAGGTTTTTGGGGTCGGGCAGGGCATGCACGCCGCGATGGCCGTGCGCGCGCAAACCTTCGACCAGGGTATCGCGGCTGGCGCCTTGGATCGGCTGCTCGCCGGCCGGGTAAACATCCGCGACGATCACCATATCGGCGTCGTTGAAGCAGGTGCAGAAATCGGGGAACAGGCTCGAAAGCCGCGTGTAACGATGCGGCTGCACCACGGCGATGATGCGGCCCTTGTCGCCTTTTGCTTGTAATCCTGCTTTGAGCGTCGCGGCGATTTCGACCGGGTGGTGGCCGTAATCGTCGACAATCGTGATGCCGTTAATGGTGCCGGTACGCGTGAAGCGGCGCTTGACGCCCTCGAACTTGCTCATCGCCATGCGCAGGATGTTGTCGGCAAGGCCAAGCTGGTGGCCGACGGCGATCACGGCGAGGGAGTTCAGGACGTTATGCTGGCCGATGACGGGAAGGTAGAAGCCCTCGATGGTATAAGGGACTAGGGGCTGGGGGCTAGGGTCCTTGTCTTCATTTCCTAGCCCCTGAATCCTAGCCCCTAGCCCCTCTCTTATCGCCACGTCATAACGCGTGCCTTCGGCCTTCGCCTCGACATTGAGCGCGCGCACATCGGCTTGCGGCGAGAAGCCGTACGTGACGATCTTGCGGTCGTTGATGCGCGCGATCATCGCCTGCACTTCCGGATGATCGGCGCAAAGGACGGCGAAGCCGTAGAACGGGATGTTCTGCACGAAGCTGTCATAGGCGCGGCGCACGGCGTCGAAATCGGCGTAATGATCCATATGCTCGGGATCGATGTTGGTGACGATGGCGATGGTCGCGGGAAGTTTCGTAAAGCTGCCATCGCTCTCGTCGGTTTCCACCACCATCCAGTCGCCGGCGCCGAGCCGTGCGTTGCTGCCATAGGCATTGATGATGCCGCCATTGACGACGGTGGGATCGAGCCCCGCCGTGTCGAAAAGTGTGGCGACCATCGAGGTCGTCGTGGTCTTGCCGTGCGTGCCGCCGACCGCGACCGACCATTTGAGGCGCATCAATTCGCCCAGCATCTCCGCGCGGCGCACGATCGGCAACAGGGCCGTGCGCGCTGCGACGACTTCGGGATTATCCTTTTTGACGGCCGAGGAAATCACGACAACACTGGCCGCGCCGAGATTTTCCGCCGCATGGCCGATCATGACCGCGATGCCCTTCTCGCGCAGGCGCTTGACGTTATAATTATCGGATAAATCGCTGCCCTGCACCTTATAGCCGAGATTGTGCAAAATCTCGGCGATGCCGCTCATGCCGATGCCGCCGATGCCGACGAAATGGATGATGCCGACCGATTGCGGGCTGAATTGGGTGTGGGTGTTCGTTTTTTGCCAGTTCATTTAATTTGTTCCTTATGACTGAGATTAGAATTTTTTCTTCTCCAATAACGAACGTCCAGATGGACTCTGGATTTCCAAATAGAATCTGATTTTATATCTTCCTCTGCAAACTTTTGATAATTTGCATTAGCAGCTTGCTCCAACCTGACCACACTTTCCCATTTGGGGAGATCCTCTCCATCTTTTTCCGCGCGCAATCCTTTTGCTACATAACTATCCAAAGGAACCTCAAGCCAAGGCTCAAGTTTGGAAAGGCAAAATTTTTCGCGCAGATAGTGGTTATAAAACGCATCTCTAAGAAAAATATTTAAACATTTTCTAGCGGTGCCCCAATATTGGCCTCTGCCCTTTGGCAAATCCCTCGGTAATTTTTTTTGCAATTCTTTCGTCATTTTATTAAGTAGTTCATTGAAAGTCTCATGGCTATTGCACTTGGTAAACTGGCTCAAATCCAATACGGCCAAGAAATCAATTGCTGCCTTCATAGTACCTTTAGGCCCCATACCGCGAACGGTGGAGGGGCTAATGGCAACATTAGCAGCCCAGCCTTGAAGATATTTCAAAAATTCTTCATTCATGCCGCTTGTTCCCCCGTGCGCGCCATGCTGGCGGCCTTCTCACTTGATTCCGCATCAGCATCGAAAATCCTGCTTCCGCGCGCCGGGCCCTTGAGGCCGATCACCTCGGCGACGCAATCGGCCAGATTGTCGGCCGCCGTCACATTGCCCCACGCGCGCGCCGCCGCTGCTGTCTTGGCCAAGGCGCTCGGCAAGGCCATCAGCGATTCAAGCCGCACCGCCAAGGCTTCCGGCGTGAAAGCCTGTTCGGGGATCAGCCACGCGCCGCCGGCCTCGGCAACGGCTTCGGCATTGGCGATCTGCTCGCCGGCATGGCCGTGCGGGAATGGCACTAGGATGGAAGGCCGGCCGATGGCGGTCAATTCGGCGACGGTCGAGCCGCCCGAACGGCCGATAAATAAGTGCGATTGGGCGAGGCGTTCCGGCACGTCGCGGAAGAAGGGCGATAATTCGGCCTCGACGCCGGCGCCGGCAAAACCGGCGCGCGCGGCCTCGATGTCTTCCTTGCGGCATTGCTGGGCGACGATCAGGCGCCGGCGCAGATGATCCGGCATCAGGGCGATGGCCTGTGGCACCACTTGGCTGAACACGCGCGCGCCGAGGCTACCGCCCAGAACGAGAAGCCGCATCGGCTCGTCGTCCGCGAGCGCCGGGTAAGGCACCGCCCGCAAGCTGGCAAAAGCCGGCCGCACGGGATTGCCGGTCTGCACCAGCCGCGCCTGCGATCCCGGCTTGAGGCCCACGACATGCGGGAACGAGGTGGCGATTGCGCGCGCCTTGCCCATCATCGCCCGGTTGGCGCGGCCCAAAACGGCGTTCTGCTCATGAATAACGATGGGAATATCAAGTTGCGCGGCGGTGTAAAGTGTCGGCACCGAGGGATAGCCGCCGAAGCCGACCACCGCCGCCGGTTTCAGCCTTCGCAGGCGGCCCCGCGCTTGCAACACGCCGATCCCCATTTCGACGATGCTGCGCAGCTTGCCGATCAATCCCTTGCCGAGCGAACTTGCGCGAATACGCGAAGCCGGCACCGGCAAATCGCCGCCGAACGCATCGCCGCGCCGGTCGGTGAAAAGCGCCACCCGCAAGCCACGGCCCAATAATTCCCGCGCCAAGGCCTCGGCCGGGAACACATGGCCGCCGGTGCCGCCGGCGGCGAGGACGATGAGGGGTGGGTTTTCGTTCATAAGCTTATAAATCCGACATGCCGAATCGCTTGCGCGTCAGCGCCAGCAGCATACCCATTCCAAGCGCTAAAGCCCACAAGGACGAACCGCCATAGGACAAAAAGGGCAGGGTCATGCCCTTGGCCGGCATCAGGCGCAAGGTCGAGGCCAGGTTGATGACCGCCTGCAAGCCGAATTCGATCAAAAGCCCGCTAACCGCCAGCAAAATAAAGAGATTATTTTCCTTCTGCAGCCGCCAGAAACCGCGCAGGACGATGAAAGCGTAAAGCCCGACGATCACGAGGCACCAGATCAACCCCAATTCCTCGCCCGCCACCGCGAAGATGAAATCGGCATGGACGTCGGGGATCGTCATCTTGACGGTGCCTTCGCCGGGCCCGACCCCGAACAAGCCGCCGTTCATGAAGGCGTCGAGCGCGTGATCGACCTGGTAAGTGTCGCCGGTGTGGCTCAAAAAGCGATCCATGCGCGAGGCAAAATGTGGGAACGCGTAATAAGCGGCTACCAACCCGCCGGCCCCGCCCAAAATCGAAAAACCCGCCGCCATCAAAGGCAGGCCGGCGAGGAAAAATTGCCCGAACCAGATGACCGAAACCAGCACCGTCATGCCGATGTCGGGCTGGCCGATCAGGCAGCAAACGATAAATAGATAAACCGCGACGTTGATGCTCAAAGCCGGAAATCCCTTGCGCTCGCATTGCCGCGAGAACAGCCACGCGGCGACGATGGCGAAAGGCGGCTTGACGAATTCCGAAGGCTGAATCGAAAGCCCGGCGAATTCGAGCCAGCGCGTGGCGCCCAGAACTTCATGGCCGAAAAACAAAGTCGCTGCCAGCATCGGCAGGAACAGCGCCAGCAAGCCGACCGATAGCCAGCGAATGGCGCGCGGCGTCATTACCGAAACGCCGAGAATGACCACCACCGCGACGGCCAGCATGGCGAGGTAACGCTCGACGAAATAATAGGGGCTGAGCCCGTGTTTGACGGCGACCGCCGGCGTCGCCGCCTGAATGAGCAGGATGCCAAAGCCGATCAGGGCGGCCAAAGCCAGCAAAGTCCAGCGATCGACCGTCCACCACCAGCGGCCGAGGATCGAGCGGTCGGAACGATCGAGGGAGATCATGCGGTGCCCGTTGCTGGAGGCGAGGTCAGGCGGCCGGTTTCGCGCAGGAATTGATCGCTGCGGTCATATTCGTTTTTAAAAACGCCGAAGGAGGCGAAGGCGGGGCTTAAAACAATGGTATCGCCGGTGCGCGAGATTTCGCAGGCAAGCTTGATGGCGTCCGGCATCGAACCGGCGACCGGCAGGTTCGGCAAACTTTGCAACACGCGGTCGCTGCCAGTGCCCTTGATTAGCACGGCGCGGATTTTATGCGCGGCGATATGGGCCGTTAGCTTGTCGATCGGCAGCCCTTTATCCGCGCCGCCGAAAATCAGAACGGTCGAGTTCGGCGGAAACGACGCTAGTGCCGCCAGTGTCGCTTCCTGCGTGGTCGCGTTCGAGTCATTATAAAAAGCACGGCCCTGCCATTGCCCGACCGCTTGCAAACGGCCTTCGACGCCGGCAAAGTCCCGCAAGGCGGCATCTATGATATTTTTCTCGACGCCGCAGGCGCGTGTCGCCGCCTTGGCTAAGGCCGCGTTGGCGCGGTTATGCGCGCCGGGAATTTTAAGCTGGATCGAGGCGGGCAACGATTCGGCCACGATCCATTGCGACGGCAACGGGTTTTTGGCGCGCCACGCTTCGGCAAGTTTCGCGATTTCCGGCGTGGCGATGGCCGTATCGCCGGCTTTCTGGTGCCGGAAAATTGCGGTCTTGTCGTGCCAATAGCGATCCATGTCGCCGTCATAATAATTCATATGATCGGGATAAAAATTGGTGAAGACGGCGATGTTGGGGCTAATCTCTAAATCGTCGAAACCCTGCAATTGCCACGAATCCAGTTCCAGTACCGCGATGTCGTGAAGGGCGGCGTCCGGTAATTGCGCCAGCGTCGAAACGCCGCGCAAATTGCCGCCGCGCAAAACCTTCTTGCCGGCGCGTTCGAGAATATCGGCGATCATGCAGGTGGTGGTGGTCTTGCCGCGCGTGCCGGTGACGCCGACGATTTTCAGCGGCGCGAGCGTGGCGAACAGCGCCGTGCTCATATAAACCGGGATGCCGCGCGCGCGCGCATGTCCGATATAAGGATTATCGAGCCGCACGCCCGCGCCCTTGACGACGAAATCCACGTTCTCGAAAATTTTGTAATCGTGGTCGCCGAGAAAAAACTCGATATTTTTGTGTTGCTTCAACGCTTCGATCGATGTGCGCAGCGTTTCGGCGTCCTTCAAATCCGTCACGAACAGCTTTTCGCAATGCCGCACGAGAAAAGCCGCGTCGCCGACCCCGCGCCCCAGAAGGCCGAGGCCGAGCAGGGTCGCAGTTTTGCCTTTAAAAAATTCGGCGAAGGAAAGATTTTCCGGCTTGTTCATCGCAATTTCAACGTCGAAAGCCCGATCAGGCCGAGGATGCAGGCGATGATCCAGAAGCGGATCACGACCGTCGGCTCCGACCAGCCGAGCTTTTCGAAATGATGATGCAGAGGAGCCATGCGGAACACGCGCTTGCCGGTCAATTTGAACGAGGCCACCTGAATGATGACCGACAGGGTTTCGACCACGAACAAGCCGCCGACGATGGCCAAAACCAGTTCATGCTTGATGATGACGGCAACCGCGCCAAGTGCGCTGCCCAGCGACAGCGATCCGGTATCACCCATGAACACCTGCGCCGGCGGCGCATTGAACCACAGAAAGCCGAGGCAGGCACCGACCAGCGCGCCGCAGAATACCGCCAGTTCGCCGGCGCCCTGCACGTGATGGATTTGCAGGTAATCGGCGAATTTCACGTTGCCGACCAGGTAGGTGATGGTGCCGAAGCAAAGCGCCACGATCATCACCGGTACGATAGCGAGCCCGTCGAGCCCGTCGGTCAGGTTGACCGCGTTGCTGGCGCCGACGATCACGAACACTGCGAACACGAGATAAAACCAGCCGAGTTGCAGGGCAAAATCCTTGAAGAACGGCAGGCTGAGGGTGGTGGCCTCGCCCGGCGCCGCGAAACGGGTAATGGTGAAGACGGCGATGGCGGCGATGGCGATCTGAATCAAAAGCCGCACCTTGCCCGGCACGCCGTGATGCGAGCGCCGCGTCAATTTGCGGTAATCGTCGAGAAAGCCGACCAGGCCGAATCCAGCCGTCACGAACAGCACGATCCATGTGTAAACATCGGTTAATTCGACCCATAATAAGGTGCTGATGACGACCGCGATCAGGATCATCAACCCGCCCATGGTCGGCGTGCCTTTCTTTTTCAGGTGCGTTTCGGGCCCGTCCGAGCGGATCGGCTGGCCCTCGCCCTGTTTCTTCCTAAGCCAGCGGATGATGCCGGGGCCGAAGGCGAAGCAGATGAACAGCGATGTTAAAAGTGCGCCGCCGGTCCGGAACGTGATGTAGCGGAACAGGTTGAAGAGAATGAAAACGTGCGCATAAGGCGCGAGGAGATGATAGAGCATGCGTCGGTCGTCGCGCCTTTCCTAGCTGGCCATTTTTTGCGATTTAGTTGCGCGGCCGAGCGCCTTGATCGCTTCGACCACCGCCTCCATTTTCATGCTGTGCGAGCCCTTGACGGCGACGATGTCGCCGGGGCGTAGATCGGCGGCGAGGCGCTGTGCGAGATCGGCGCTGGTGCGCGTATGGAAGCCGCGCTTTTCGCCCGGCAGCGCCTCGTAAAGATGCACAGCCGCTGCGCCGCAGCCGTAGAAAAGATCGACGCCGGCTTCGATCACGTCCGGGGCGAGATCGGCATGCAGCCCATCGGTCGCTGCGCCAAGTTCGCGCATGTCGCCGAGTGCGAAAACGCGCCGTCCGCCGGGGCTCGGCGTCATCGTGCCGAGAACTTTCAGCGCCGCGCGCACGGCGGCCGGGCTGGCGTTATAGCTTTCGTCGATCAGCGTAACCTCGCCATCGTCGAGATGGATAACCGAAACGGTGCCGCGCCCCACCGGCGGCCGGTATTGCGCCAATGCGGCGGCGCAGGTTTCCGCGTCGGCGCCGGCCGCCGTCGCCGCCAGCAAGGCGCCGACCGAATTGAGCGCCAGATGCGCGCCGGCCGCGCCGAGCGGATAGGCCAGTTTCTTGCCGAGGATTTCGGCCTCGACCATGCCGCCTTGGGGCGAACCGGCATAGGAGAGAAGCTTTCCGTCGGCCCTGCCTTCGCTGCCGAAGCCCAGAATGCGCCTGATGCCTTGCGCGCGCGCGCCCTCGGCGAGGCGCGCGAAATGCGGATTGTCGCGGTTGAGGACGGCCACGCCGTCCGGTTTCATGCCGATAAAAATCTCCGCCTTGGCGGCGGCGATTGCCTCGACCGACGGGAAAAATTCCATATGCACGGCTTCGATGGTGGTGATCAACGCCACGTCGGGCCGCACCTGCGGCGCCAGCAGCGCCAGTTCGCCGGCATGGTTCATGCCCAGCTCGAACACGCCGAAATGCGCCTCGGCCGGCAGCCGCGCGAGGGACAGCGGCACGCCCCACTGATTGTTGAAACTGCCTTCGTTGGCGTAAGCGTCGCCGCAGGCGTTCAGCATCAGGCGCAGCATCTCCTTGGTGCCGGTCTTGCCGACCGAGCCGGTGACGGCGAGGATTTTTCCTTGCGCCCGCGCGCGGCCCGCTTGTCCCAAGGCTTCCAGTGCCGCGAACGTATCCTCGACGAAGATCAGCGGCGCTTCCTTGGGCGCCTGCGCAGGTTTGCGCGATACGATGGCGGCCATAGCCCCTTTCGCAAAGGCGTCACCGACGAAATCGTGCGCGTCATGCGCCGGCCCCTTAAGCGCGACGAACAAATCGCCGGGCTTGGCCGCGCGGCTATCGATGGCGACGTTGCGCGCATGCCAGCTTTGCTCGTGCAGGCATTGGCCTTGCACCGTGCGCATCACCTCCTCGGCTTGCCATGAAAGTTCCGCCGTCACGATCCTAAAACCTTCCTTGCCACTTCGGCGTCGTCGAACGGCAAAACCTTGTCGCCGACGATCTGGCCCGTTTCGTGGCCCTTGCCAGCGATGATTAGCACGTCGCCCTTGCCGAGCCGTCCGATCCCCGCTTCGATGGCCTCGGCGCGGTCGGCGATTTCCTTGACATCCGCGCCTATGCAGCCGTCCAGAATCGCGCGCCGGATCGGCCCCGGTTCTTCATGCCGTGGATTGTCGTCGGTGACAATGACCCAATCGGCGAGGCGTCCAGCGATCTCGCCCATGATCGGCCGTTTACCCTTGTCGCGGTCGCCGCCGCAGCCGAACACCACCCCGAGTCGCGCGTTCTGCGCGGCTACATGCGGCCGCAGCGCCTTCAGGACGTTTTCCAGTGCATCCGGTTTATGAGCATAATCGACGAACACGCTGGCGCCATTGGCCGTGGCGCCGACCCGTTGCAGCCGCCCCGCCACGCCGGTGACTTTGCCGAGCGCTTCCACCGCGCGCGCCGGATCGTCGCCACAGGCGATGACGAGCCCAAGCGCGCATAGCGCGTTCCAGGCTTGGAATTGCCCGATTACCGGCAGCAAAGTTTCATGCGCTTTGCCGAACAATTCGATACGCAAGATTTGCCCCTTGGCGTCCGGCGTCACTGCGGCGAGCCGGATCTCCTTGCCCTTGAGGCCATAAGAGATAATTTTATGACGCCGCGTTTCGGCGATCCGCGCCAGCGCCGTGAATTCCGGCACATCGGCATTGATCACCGCCGCGCCGCCCTCCGGCAAAAGCTCGGCGAATAAACGTTGCTTGGCGGCGAAGTAATCCTCCATCGTCTGATGGAAATCGAGATGATCGCGCGACAGGTTGGTGAAGCCGGCCGTCTTGAGCCGCACATGATCCATGCGATGCAGGGCAAGCCCGTGGCTCGATGCCTCCATCGCCAGACGGGAAATGCCCTGATCGGCCGCTTCCTGCAATTGCCGGTGCAGCGTGATCGGCAACGGCGTGTTGACGGCGCTGTAGCGTTGCCCCTCCGGCGTGATGAAGCCGAAGGAACCGAGACTGGCGCTTTTATGACCGAGTGCTTGCCATGCTTCGCGTGCGAATTGCACGGTCGAGGTCTTGCCGCTGGTGCCGGTGACGGCCGCCACGATGCCCGGCTGGCGCGGATAGAAACGCGACGCGATCAACGGCAAAGCCGAACGTATGTCGCAGGCGGTAATGAAACAGATAGATGCCAGATGTCGGATGTCGGCTTTGTGGTCTTCTGGCATCAGGATCGCAGCCGCGCCTTTCTTAATCGCCTCGGCGATAAAGGCGCTTCCGTCATGCTGCGCGCCGGGCAGGGCGGCGAACAGGAAGCCGGCCTCGACCTCGCGCGAATCGGCCGCGAGGCCGGCGATCTCCACATCGGGATTGCCTTCGGCCCTTAGTCCCGCGTCATTGGCCTTTATGAGATTCGTAAGACGCATAATCCAATCCTTCATCGACCGGCCGTCCGTCCACGGTCAGCGATCCGAGCGGGCGCATCAGCTTCTGTTCGGCCGCCGCTTCCTGTTGCGGATCGAGCGGCTGGACATCGAGCAATGGCCCGATCTGGCTGATGGTCCGGCCGATGGCCGGCGCCACCACATAGCCGCCGGTCGCGAACCCTTGGGTTTTAGCATCCCCCTTGGGATCGTCCAGCATGCCGAACACCAGGTAGCGCGGCGCGTTGATCGGAAAGACGGCGAGGAACGAGGAGCGCCGCGCGTCGTTGACGTAATGCCCGTTGACGATCTCGTTGGCGGTGCCGGTCTTGCCGCCGACCAGGTAGCCGGCGATGTCGGCGTCCGCGCCGGTGCCGCGCGACACCACGAGGCGCATCAAACCCCGCATCATGGCCGATACATGGCGCGAGATCACCGGCTGTGCGTTATTGGTATCGGCGGCGGCATCGTCTCCGGCCTTGAGCAGGGTCGGATGCACCGGGATGCCGTTATTAACGATGGTCGCCGCGGCCGCCGCCAGTTGCACGGCGTTAACCGCGACGCCGTGGCCGAAGGCGACCGTCATGGTGGTGGCCTCGCCCCAGTCGCGCGGCATCAGGGGCGTGCCGACTTCGGGCAATTCAAGCGGGATTTTGGTTAGTAAGCCGAGGCGGTCGAGGAACGCGCGCTGCCGGTCGCCGCCGAGCTTGTCGGCCATGCGGGCGGAGCCGATGTTGGAGGAATGGGTGAAAATCTCGGCGACGTTGAGCCAGCGCTTCTCGTGCTCGAAATCGTGGATGGTGCGGCCGCCGACTTTGACCGGATCGACGGTGTCGAAGCGGTCGCCGGCATGGATCAGGCCCGATTGCAGCGCCATCGCCGTGTTGAAGATCTTGAAGGTCGAGCCCATTTCATAGACGCCGAGCGTCGCGCGGTTGAAAAGCGCGCGCGGCGTGGCGTCACCCGGATGGGCGGGGTCGAAATCCGGTAGCGAAACGAGGGCCAGGATTTCGCCGGTCTTGATGTCCATGACGAGGCCGTCGCCGCCGACCGCGTGGAATTTCTCGAGCGCCTTATCGAGCTCGTTATGCAGGATAGTTTGCACGCGCAAATCGATCGACAGCGCGACCGGTCCTTGTTGGTCTTCAAGCCGGCTATTGAGCGCTTCTTCCATGCCGGCGAGGCCGTTGTCGTCGATACCGGTGAAACCGATCACATGCGCGGCGATGTCGTCGGCGGGATAGAGGCGATGCTCGTCCTGCTGGATGTCGAGGCCGATGATGCCGAGCCGATTGACGTCGTAATATTGGCGCGGTGTCAAATCGCGCGTGATCACCGCGCAATGCTTGCCGCTTGCGAGCGCGGCGGCGAGGCGCTGCGGATCGAGGCCGGGCAGCACGCCGAGCAATTGCTTTTCGACGCTCGCGGAATCGGAAATCTTGGTCGCGTCGGCGCACAGCAAATAGGTGGGCAGGGAGGTTGCCAGCACCACGCCGTTGCGGTCGGTGATGTCGGCGCGGCTTGCCACGCTGTCGCCGCTGTCGGGCCGCGCCATGTGCGCGTCGTAGCCGTCGTGGAACAGTGACAGGTCGACCAGCCGTGTGCCGATCACCAGGTAAGCCAGCGCGAACACGAACGCCCCGGCGATCAGGCGCGTGCGGGCCACCTCGAGGGCTTGATCGTGCGGCGTGGCGAGGCGGCGGGTGCGGCCTTGCGGCGCGCCGAGGCCCGGCAGGCTCGGCTGGCCGGCGGAGGACGAGGAACGGGAGCGTCGGCCTCTGATCACCTCATGGCGCTCCCGGCCGCGTTATGGCCGCGCATTGAGTTCGGCGATCAAGGCGCCGAGGGCGTCCGGCCCTTGCGCGCCGGCGGGGTGGGCGGCGACGCGCTCGATGACAATGCGATGGCCGAAATCCTCAGGCGCGGAAGCGGCGACCCGCCGATGCCGGGAGATGATGTTATGCCGGGTGGCGACCTTACGCGACATCGCCGGCGCGGTATGGGCGGCAGGCGCCGGTGCGGCTTCGGCGACGGCCACCGCCGCGCGGGTCGGCAGCGCCGCATCGAGATCGCGTAGCGGGATCACTTGTGCGGTTATGGTCGGGCGCAGGGAGAGGAATTTCTCGCTCTCCTGTTTCACGCGTTCCGGGGTGGACAGATAGACCCATTCGGCGCGCAGGACATGGATGTCCTGCCGCTCGCTCTGGATCGCGCCATCGAGGGTGCGCAACTGCATGTTGAGCGCATGGACGCGGTCGCTGGTGTGGTAAAGCGCGAGGCTGGCAGCGATGATGAGGCCGAACCAGAACAGGATGGACGACACGCGGATCATGCGGCGCTCTCCCTCAAGACCGGCGCGTCGGTCCGTTCCGCCACCCGCAGCTTGGCGGACCGCGCCCGTGGATTGTCGCGAATATCCTC
>DATKSH010000118.1:0-7341 GCA_035531735.1 Alphaproteobacteria bacterium | reverse complement strand
ATGAAAGGATGCATGGCCGCGCGCCGGCGGTGAGTAAAAAAGCGACGTAGCCGGAAACCCGGCACACCATATGTTCAGAGCCTGCTTGCGCAACGGCTTCTCCAATTTGCTTCGTCAATCCAATCAATTAACACATGTGCGGCGGCCATGGCCGAGCCGCGAATCTATTATCCCGGTACTCATTAATCTATACGTTTTATCGTTAAGAAGCTTTTAATTAAAATGCCGGCGATTTGCCGATTGTTTCAAGCCGCTATCAAAATAAGACTATTTGGCCTTGCCATTTTTTGGGGATTTTACCGATTCGACGGATTTAATGGTGGTTACCCATAAAAAATCTCCCTCCGGCAGGGCCGGAGGGAGAAGGTCGCAATCGGGGCCATGGGTTGGCTTGGTTAAGGCCCGGTGTGGATCAGTCTTTGTCGCTTTCGGCCTCATTGACTTCGGGTCCGCCCATCATGGCCTCGCCGACGATACCGGCATTGGCGCGGATTTTATGCTCGATCGCTTCCGCCATTGCCGGGTTGTCGCGCAGAAACTGCTTAGCGTTCTCGCGGCCTTGCCCGATGCGCTGGCCGTCATAGGAGAACCACGCGCCGGATTTCTCGACCACGCCTGCCTGCGAGCCGAGATCGATCAATTCGCCCATTTTCGAGACGCCTTCGCCATACATGATGTCGAATTCGACCACCCGGAACGGCGGCGCCATCTTGTTCTTGACCACCTTGACGCGCGTCTGGTTGCCGACCACGGTTTCGCGGTCCTTGATCGCGCCGATGCGGCGGATGTCGAGCCGCACCGAGGCGTAGAATTTAAGCGCGTTGCCGCCGGTGGTGGTTTCCGGATTGCCGAACATCACGCCGATTTTCATGCGGATCTGGTTGATGAAAATTACCATGCAGCGCGACTTGGAAATCGAACTGGTCAGCTTGCGCAACGCCTGGCTCATCAGGCGCGCGTGCAGGCCCATATGGCTGTCGCCCATCTCGCCTTCCAGTTCCGCGCGCGGCACGAGAGCCGCCACTGAATCGACCACAAGCACATCAAGGGCCCCGGAACGTACGAGAGTGTCCGCGATCTCAAGGGCCTGTTCGCCGGCGTCGGGCTGAGAGATAAGTAGGTCATCGATGTTTACTCCGAGTTTGCGGGCATAAGCGGGATCGAGCGCATGCTCGGCGTCGATGAAGGCGCAATTGCCGCCATTCTTTTGCGCCTGCGCGATCACGTGCAACGCGAGGGTGGTCTTGCCGGAACTTTCCGGCCCGTAAATCTCGATCACGCGCCCGCGCGGCAAGCCGCCGATGCCGAGCGCGATGTCGAGGCCGAGCGAGCCGGTCGAAATGGTCTCGATCTCGGCGACCTCGCCGCCCGTGCCGAGCTTCATTACCGAGCCCTTGCCGAAGGCGCGCTCGATCTGGGCGAGGGCGGCGTCGAGGGCCTTTTGGCGGTCCATGTTGGGCTCTTTCACGTCTTTGTCTTCCTTAACGATGTGAAGATTGTTGCGGCTGGCGCTCATGAGGGACCTCCTGTGTAGCAAGCCCGGCGGGGAACCGGAAGGGATCGGCGTTTCTGATTTGTTCTCATAGCCCGGAATCCGTCGGGCTGGCAAGTTCTCTTTTCGTTCTTTTATTGCTTTTTCCTAAGCGTTTGTTTTGCCATCGATTTATATCGATAAATCGGCTATCGTTCCGATTTGCAGCCATCGGAGCCGTCATGAAAAAGAACGATCCCGCCGCCAGCGCCAAGGCCAAAATCGAAAAAGAGCTGTGCGAAGCGCTGCTGCGGCTGGAAACGGCCGAGGAAGGGCGGCGCTTTTTGCGCGATCTATGCACACCGAAGGAGATTACCGATCTCGCCGACCGTTGGTGGATCGCGCGGCTTCTGGACGAGGGCAAGCATTCCTACCGCGAGATCCACGCCATGACCGGCGTCAGCGTTACCACCATCGGCCGCGTCGCGCGTTTTTTGCAGCAGGAGGATTATCAAGGCTATCGCCTCATGCTGGATCGGATGAAATCCGCCCGTCGCTAACGTTTTAAAGCATCCAGAAATACCGGCCCCCGATTTCGTTTGACACAAATGTATTATTACAGTATTATGCTATCTAGCTAATACACGACATAAAGGGAAATGGGGATGCTCAGCGATTTGGGTGATGACTTATTGAAGCGAATTAAACCGACGGAGGCGGAACCTCTTCTCGCCTCTGATGAGAACTTTCCGCTAATCGCCCCGCGCGCGACCATTTCGGGGATGGCTTCATTTAAACCCGCAACGGGGGTGCGGCCCAACCTCTATTTCGGCACGGGTTTATCGACCACCAAAGCCATCACACGCGGGCTGCCTTTTGATTTCCTCGGCATGGTGCTTGGCGCCGAGTTCGTGAGGAGAAATCTCGGGGTGGATAAAATCATTCATGAAATTTCGGATACGCATGCCGTCGGCAATGGGTTTGCCTCAGAAACAAAGATTGCCGCCCTCGCCGAAGAGCAACGTTCGCTGATCGGCAGGATGGTCGGAGCGCTTGGGCTCGAGGGCGTCTACGAATGTTTGCGGGCATCCGAATATCAGGCGACACCGGAATATCAAGCTACGCTCGGCTACATAAAAAAATTATACCCAGACAAAGATCGATATTTCCAATTGCAATGGGCGGGGATGAACTGGCTTGCCTGGCAGCGAAATGTACGGATCAAAGTTGGCTGGCTGACGGACGACAACCCAAATCCGAAAGGCTTCGATGAACGCTGCTTTGACGTGGGGTATGACACGATCTTTGCCTCCTTGAATTATGTTTATGTCAGATGCGGGCGCAATGTTTCGCCCACGCGTTCACGCGTTTCGCCCTATACCTCGGTCGAAGGCGAAGATCGCATCATGTTAGCTCCGGGCGAGGACGCGGCGTCCTATTTTGAGAGATGGCTATGTCAGCCTCTAACCAAGGATTTGCGCATAACATTTACCCATCTTGCCAACATCGTTGATGGGTTTGAGCGGTTATTCGGCGTCATTGAAGACACGGGGAATATCTGGGGTAATCTAAAAAACGGTGAGACGACCATCCTTTCGCAATCGACCGGTCAATTCAATCGTCCCATTCTGGTCATGAATCTTGCCGACAAGGTAAACGCGATTCTTGCCACGGTATTCGGTTTGAGGCCTGAATCGCCGTCCGCTCAAAGAAACGCGGGATTGCCGGCAGTGTTTGTTTCATAGGAAAAGCGCGTGGAAGAAATAATCAATAAATTGCTCGAGGAAAAATTTTTAACCTACAAGGAACTGTCCATGATCAAAATCAGGGAAAGCGGAGAATCCATGGCTTCGCTTTCTGGCTATCCGGGCCTTCGTACGCAATGCATCGACCGGAGAATGAAGGTCTTTACCGGCGAAGAAATCTACGTGCGCCGCGAAGTGGCCGAGAGCATTCTATCCGCTCAATCAATTCTGGAAAAGTTATCCCCTAATTGCGTCTTGGAAGTGGTCTATGGCTATAGACACACATCGGTTCAACAGGAATCCTATGAAGGTGTAATGACGAACCTTGGGTTTGCCCGAGCTGATACCGACGATATTAAAGAGATAATTCATCGTTTCGTCGCCGTCCCGGAAGTAGCCGGACATCCGACCGGCGGGGCCGTCGATCTCCGCATTGCGAAGACGGATGGTTCGCTTCTTGATGTGGGCACCGAAGCCCATGACTTCATCGAGAAAAGTTATGCGCTTGCCTTATCGGTCGATAGCAAAACATGGCGTAATCGCCAGCTATTGAGAGCCTGCATGATGGCGGCGGGTTTTGCCCCCTATGATGGCGAATGGTGGCACTATTCGTATGGTGATCGCGAATGGGCAGCTTATTACAATAGACCTTTTGCTATTTACGATCAGATCGATTTTCGTGTGCCCGATTTAAATCTGTATACGCATGGACCTTCATTGGAGACTGGATAACAACATGCGCCTTGAACATGTTGTCATAGCGCGTCCCGGTGGAAACGACACGGCGCTTGTGTTCGACCAAATTCCGGCAACGCGGCGAAAAACGATCAATAAACTCATTCAGGAGCAATATCCGAAAATCGAACAAGTCATGTTTGTCGATGGCGATTGCGATCCGCCGCGTGGCCTGATGACGGGGGGAGAGTTCTGCGGCAATGCCACGCGTGCGCTCGGTTATTATCTTCTCAACGGCGCTAATGGACGGGTAAAAATCGCAACCAGCGGCTGTCGTTCCACGCTGGATGTCGAGGTGCTCGATGGCCGGGCGCTTGCCCAAATGCCAATCTTTCACGACTTCGATCACATCATGTCGTTAAGCCCTACGCGGACGATTATTCATTTGGAGGGCATCAGCTATTTGGTACTGGCCCCGGGAGATGCCGAAGGAAGCCGGATTTGCGCGCTTTCCTCGCCGGACGAGCAAAAAAAGTCCGCAGGCAGTCTGCTCAAGCATGAAGCCTTTTCTCAAGCGCCGGCCATGGGTGTGATCGTGGTGACGAAGGAATCGGACGGCTATTCCATCAAACCTTTCGTTTATGTGCGGGCGATCGACACATTCTATTTTGAAACAGCCTGCGGCAGTGGTTCGGTCGCGGTCGGATTGGTTTGGGCCTGGCAACGAAAGAAGGGCATTCGTAACCTTGTTTTGCGCCAGCCTTCGGGCATGACCATAAGCGTCGATGTATGGCTGAAAGAAAATCGGTTTGAACGCGCTTCGATTGGAGGGCCGGTATCCATCCTTTACGAAGGTTCCCTGTTGCTCGAAGAAAGTGACGCGACTCTTCTCCGTGGCGTCGCTTAAATCGCCCGCGTCACCTGTTCCAGCCAGCGCTTGGCGCTTTCGTCCAGCATCGGCCGCAGGCTTTCGCGCACGCGCGCGTGATAAGCGTTGAGCCAATCGCGCTCCCCGCCCGTTAGCATCTCGATGTTGATGGCGTTGCGATCGATGGGCGCAAGCGTAATAGTCTCGAAGCCATGGAATTTGCGTGTGCTTTCGTTGCCGCCGGCAATTTCCGTCACCACCTGCAAATTCTCGATGCGGATGCCATAGGCACCGGCTTTGTAATAACCGGGCTCGTTGGAAACCACCATGCCGGGCCTGAGCGCCACATGGCTGCGTTTCGAAATGCCCTGCGGCCCTTCATGCACGCCGAGATAGCTGCCGACGCCATGCCCGGTGCCATGCCCGTAATCGAGCCCGGCTTCCCACAAATATTGCCGCGCCAGCGCGTCCAGTTCCGCGCCGGCGGTGCCCTCGGGGAAGCGCACGGCGGCAAGGGCAATATGGCCCTTCAAAACGCGCGTAAAGCGGTCGCGCATCTCCGCGCTTGGTTTTCCAATGGCGATGGTGCGGGTGACGTCCGTCGTGCCGTCGAGATATTGCCCACCGCTGTCGAGCAGATAAAACTCGCCGGGCGCCAGCGTACGGTTGGTGGCCTCCGTCGCGCGGTAATGGACGATGGCGCCGTTGGGGCCGGCGCCGGAGATGGTGTGGAAACTCGGCCCGCGATAGAGATTGTTTGTGGCGCGGAATTGCGCGAGTTTTTCCTCGGCGGCCATTTCGGTCAACGTGCCTTTCGGCGCTTCGCCATCGAGCCATGCCAGGAAAGCGACCAGCGCCGCGCCGTCGCGCCGGTGCGCGGCCTTCATGCCTTCGATCTCGGCCTTGTTCTTGCAGGCTTTCGGCAATGCGCAGGGGTCTTCGCCGAGGTCGAGTTTCGCGCCCGCCGCGCGCAAACGTTCGACGATCCAGTACGTGGCCTCGGCCGGATCGACGCGGATTGCTTTCGTTTCCTTGGCCAGCCAGTCGAGCGCGTCGGGCAACAGGCCGGGATCGCAGGTTTCAACGTCGTCGCCGAGGATTTTTTCGAGCCCGGTGGTGAGCTTGCGCGGATCGACGAACCATTTGACCTTGCCGCTGTCGCGGATGATGGCGAAGCTTAGCGGCAACGGCGTGTTGGGCACATCGCCGCCGCGCACGTTCAAAAGCCACGCGACCGAAGCCGGATCGGTGATGACGGCGGCAGCGAGGTTGTTTTTCGTCAAGCTGGCGGCGATGGCCGCGCGCTTGTTGGCCGCGCTTTTGCCGGCATAGGCGGCGTCATAGGCGTAGATCGGCGCGGCGGGCGGCGCGGGGCGATCATGCCAAATGGCGTCAAGCGGATTATGTTCGGCCGCAACGAGCTTGGCCTCGGCCCTAGCCGCGGCTTTTTTCAGGCGCGCGACGCCGTCTTCGGTATGCAGCCACGGGTCGAAGCCGATGCGCATGGCGGGCGTGGCGTTTTCAGCCAGCCAGTCGGACGGGCTTTTGGCGGCGCTGTCGTGGATTTCAAAAAGAGCGGCGTCGATCTGCTTGCCGGCTTGCAGCGTATAGCGGCCATCGGTGAAAAAAGCGGCTTTATCCCTGAAAACGACGATAAAGCCGGCCGAGCCGGTGAAGCCGCTGAGAAACGCGATGCGTTGCGCCGAATCGGGCACATATTCGCCCTGGTATTCGTCGGCCATCGGCACCAGGAAACCGTCAAGCCCGGATTTCAGCATCTCGGCGCGCAAGGCTTTGAGCCGGGTGGCGTGATCGGTGGCGGGAGTGTCGGCGAGTTCGGCGCTCATGCGCCTATTGTGCCTTCAGCCGGTCAGGCAAGGCAAGGGGATGATTGTGCGTAGGCATTCTATCGGTGAAACGGTGGCCTAGAAACTCTTCATGCACAGCCCCGGGTACGGGCAGCCATGCGCGTTTACGTAAGACGTGCTTACGCACTGAAAAAATGCCTCGGTGGCTGTGTTATGACCGGCCACGTTCGTGTTCGTTACGGGATGTTCGACCAGCGTATAACCGGAATCGCAGGAGAACACCCACCAATTTTGGGCGCTCCAGTCATATCCCCCGTTCTGGTGCAACACGCCCACGGTACCACCGCCGCCCAGATCCTGCCATTTGCCGTTGTAGCAATATTGGATCGCGGTGCCGTTCCATTGCAATTTGCCGTTGGCCGTGCAGGAGCCGGAGCCGATCTGAACAGTGCCGGTAATGCTGACATTGCCGTTTCTGTCGCTGGTGAAACCGCTCGTGCAGCCGAGGGGATCGACGCCGTTCCAACTGAGGATGCCATAAACGCCGGCGCTGACGCCGGGACAAGTGGGCGGCAGCATTTTAACGGGATTGCTATCGGCCTGCGCCGAAGCACAGGCGAGCAGGAAAAGGCCGGCGGTGAGAGCGAGGCAACGGGTAAGATTTTTCATGGGACAAAAGCCGGCTTATTGGATTATACGTCCGTGATGGTCGGACTTAATACAAGGCCGACACAGTTTGAACCGTCGTATTACTTCCTCCACCCGCAAAGCACC
>DATKSH010000117.1:0-8019 GCA_035531735.1 Alphaproteobacteria bacterium | reverse complement strand
CGTCGGCCAAATAGTTGATCGCGACGAATTCGAGATCGTCGCGACCCTTCTCGAAGGCGGCGCGCAAGACAAGACGGCCGATGCGACCGAAACCGTTGATGGCAACGCGGATGGGCATAAGAAACCTTTCTACGCAAAGCTGAACCGACTTGACCAATTTAAAGGATTTATAGTGCGTTTGGCAATGTGGTGAGCCCGCCAGTCATTGCAACGAAACATCCAACATCACACGATGTCTGAGTTCTGCACCGGGGGGCGGAGGCTCATCGTGTACAAATTGGCACGTATAGGCGTGAGGCATGACGTGATTAAAATAAATAACGTGATCTTCTGCCGGCACCACACGTTGACGTTTAAGTTCTTTCCCGTATCTATGAAATTGTGCGGCAAATTCGCGAATATTTTCTTTATTGGGGCACCTTTCACCAAAACTTTTTAAGGCTCTTTGCCAAGCAAACCTTATGTCCGAACCGACAACACCCTTCAACACACATAGGAAATAAAGTGTGCGATCCACTCCCTGCGGGCATTCGGAAAGCGACCCAAGAGAAAGCGTGCTGGTTGGCCATTTGTTTGTTACGATTGTTTTTACTTTCTTGGAGCCGTCCAGAATATTCCTGTGATATTCCCTATATCTTATTTCCTCATCCATGTGCCAATCATTCTCGACACAAGACGCCATGAGATGTCTGTCGATTGTGAGGGTGTATTGACAAGCTAAAGGATCATGCCCTCCGGCATCCATTGCCCCCAGAACTTGCATCGATAATGGAGATAATCCCTCAATCTTCGCCGTGAAGTCCTGGATTCGAAATAAATCATCAAAAGCCACATCATAAAACTTTATTGACGCGGGAAGCTGTGAGAAATTAATTACGAGAGGCGCAATACAAGCTGTGGGCAATTTTGTACAGTCTTCGGCGGCTATTAATCCTCTATGTGCTCTATAAAATTCATCCGGATTCACGTGGTAGCACCTCTGAATTGGGGGGTCTGCTTTTTTACTGCTTCCACGACTCTTTCAACCGTAATCCCGAAATGCTTATATAAATCCGGCGCGGGCGCACTCGCCCCAAACCCGGTCATGCCGACGAAAACGCCGTCCTCGCCGACATATTTCTCCCAGCCCTGCTCGATGGCGGCTTCGACCGCCACGCGCGGTGCTTGGCCCAAAACCGAAGCGCAATATTCTTCGGATTGTTCCTCGAACAACCGCATGCACGGCATCGAAACCACGGCGGCTTTGATGCCGTCTTTTTCCAGTTGCGCACGCGCCTCGACGGCAATGGCGACCTCGGAGCCGGTCGCCAAAAGCGTCACGTCGCGTTTTTCCTCCATGCCGGCCAGCACATAAGCACCACAAGCGGAGAGATTTTCGGGGCACACTTTTCCGTCACGGCTGCGCAAGGTCGGCAGGCTTTGGCGCGTGAGCGAAAGCAAACTCGGCCGGTTTTGGTTTTGCAAAGCCAGTTGCCAGCATTCCGCCGTTTCGACGCCATCGCAGGGCCGCATGACCAGCAAACCGGGAATTGCGCGCAAAGCGGCGAGATGCTCGACCGGCTGGTGGGTCGGGCCATCCTCGCCGAGGCCGATGCTGTCATGCGTCATGACGAAGATCACGCGCTGTTTCATCAGCGCCGCGAGGCGAATGGCCGGCCGGCAATAATCGGCGAATTGCAAAAACGTGCCACCATAGGGAATGATTCCGCCATGAAGGGCCATGCCGTTCATCGCCGCCGCCATCGCATGCTCGCGCACGCCGAAATGGATATAGCGGCCATTATAATCGGGCGGCGCAATGGGGCCGAAATTCTTGACTTGCGTGTTGTTGGAAGGGGTCAAATCGGCCGAGCCGCCGATCAGTTCGGGCATCACCGGCAATAGTGCTTCCAGAACCGCTCCGGAGGACTGGCGCGTGGCGTGTTTCGGCATTTCGGCGGCAATTTTTTGTTTCAGTTCGGCAAAAATCGCGTCGAGATTTTCCGGCAACGCGCCCTGCGTCACGCGGTCGAATTCCGCGCGCAGGCTCGAACCCGCATGACGTTTCTCCCATGCCTTGCGCATTTCGGCGTTGCGCGATCCGGCCTTGCGCCATGCCGACAGGATTTCATCCGGCACCGTGAAAGCCGGATGATCCCAGCCGAGGGATTTGCGCGCCGCCGCCACTTCCTCCGCGCCCAATGGCGAGCCGTGCGAAGCGCTGGTGCCCTGTTTTTTCGGCGCGCCGAAACCGATGATCGTACGGCAGGCGATGAGGGACGGTCGCGCGGATTTAAGCGCTTCCTCGGTCGCCCGGGCAATCGCAGCCGGATCGTGGCCATCGATGCTTTGCACATGCCAGCCATAGGCGCGGAAGCGCGCCGGCACGTCTTCCGTGAAACTCAGCGATGTCGGCCCGTCGATGGAAATCTTGTTATCGTCATAGAAGACGATCAGCCGGCCAAGCTGCAAATGCCCGGCCAGCGAAGCGGCTTCGTGGCTGACGCCTTCCATCAGATCGCCGTCGGAGGCGATCACGAAGGTGCGGTGATCGGCGAGATCCGCGCCGAAGCGCGCGTTAAGAATGCGCTCGGCCAGCGCCATGCCGACCGCATTGGCGAAACCCTGGCCCAAGGGGCCGGTCGTTGTCTCGGCGCCAATTTCGAGATCGTGTTCCGGATGCCCCGGCGTCAGGCTGCCCAACTGGCGAAATTTCTTAATCTCTTCCAGCGTCATTTTCTTAAAGCCGGTGAGGTAAGCCAAGGCATAAAGCAACATCGAGCCGTGCCCGGCCGACAAAACGAAGCGGTCGCGGCCGGGCCACGCCGGATGTTCGGGATCGAAGCGGAGGTATTGGGTCCATAACACGGTCGCCACGTCGGCCATGCCCATCGGCATGCCGGGATGGCCGGATTTGGCCTGCTCGACCGCATCCATCGCCAAGGCCCTGATGGCGTTGGCCATCTCCTTATGCGAAGCAGCAGCGGCGGGCTTCGGCGACAGGGCGGCGGCTTGCGACATGGGCATCCCGGGGCGAATGACAGAAACTATTAAGGCAAAATGCCGAAAACAGCCGTGCCGCGCAACGGATTCCTTGGTTTTCCTGAATTAGACATTAGGTGCCGGCCCTTGATTCTGTCGCCCGCGCTTCCATCGCCGGTAAACTTGCCCACCTTGCACGCGTGCTTCCCGGCTTCGTTCGGCCAACCCCGGCGTTCCGTAGTTTTCGATCCAGTCTCTCACCGATTGAGAAGGCGGAAGCATGGCCAAGCCGGCACGCGGCCATGCTTCCGCGACAGACGGACGCGGTTTACCGCAAACCGCTGCACATTCGCGCGGAACGCCGGTAACAAGCGGCGGCAGGGCCAAATTAACCTTCAGGCAAACGGCGCCGAAAAAATTGCCCAATCCTTGCATGTCAATGATCTTCCCCTCCATTCATGTCTGGCAAAATAAACTTGCCGCAGACGTTTACAAGAAATTCGCAGGGCATCGATTCGCGTGCAATCCTGCGATTGACGCTATCGTTCCGGCAGCCTAATCTTCCCTCGAAACGAACCCGGGAGGCCCCATGGAACGCCTGAAACGCACGCTGGAAGCGCTTGATGAGGAAATCTCGGCGCTGGAGGACAGGATTGGCCTCAATCAGGACGAGCGCCATAACGCCTCTAAAAAGCAGGCCGATCTGGCCAAGCAAAGCCGGGCGCGCGAAGCCGCCGTGCTGGCGGTGGCGCAAAAGGTCGCCGCCCGCCTCGATCAAACCATCAACCACGTCGAGCATATTATCAGGGACTGAGGAGGCCGCCATGTCGAAACTTGCCACCACCCTTTACGGCCGCGAATATTTCATCAATTGCGATCCCGGCGAGGAAGACCGGCTGCGCGACATCGTCAAATTCGTCGAGAAGAAGATGCAGCAGGTGGCCGACCGTGCCGGCAACACCACCACCGAGCCGCGGCTTTTCATGCTGACCTGCCTCTTGCTGGCCGACGAGCTGATCGACATCCGCCAGAAGGCCCTCAGCGCCTCGCGGCAGGACGAAGACCTGCTGGTGGCGGCCGTCGAGCATCTCAAGGGCCGCATCGGCCATATCGCAGACCAGGTCGGCCGCGCCTAAATACTTGCCGATCCAGCCGATATTCCCGGTGCAAAAAGCCGCCGCATAAAGTAAAATGGCGGCGGAAGGTCGCTGCGCGGTGCGACAGGCAGCTTTATCCCCAGGGCCGATACTTCGATCTCCAAGGGAGCTGTCCCTGACCTCGACCGTGGTCTTGGTCACATGGCGCCCACCTGCTTAGTGCAGGCCATGGAGGATAGCAGACCACCGGCCGTCGCGGCACCTTCCACTTCAGGGGACAGAAGCCGGGTATCGGGGATCAGATAAAGAACTTCGCTGCATGGGTAATCCGATGCCCGATACCCGCCACCTGCCTTCCGAAAAGCATGCCTTGCGCCTCGCCATGAAAACGCGCCGCGCCGAAGCCAAGGTGCGGCAACCGGACGCGTCTTTGATCCTCAAGGATTTGTTCCTGAAGGCGGTAACTTTGCCGGCGGGGTGTGTCATTTCCGCCTATGTCGCGCGCAACGCGGAAATGGATGCTTTGCCGTTGGCCACAGCCCTCCATGCACGGGGCCACGCCTTGTGCCTGCCGGCGGCGGCGGGCCGGGACGAACCCCTGCGGTTCCGGGCTTTTACCCCCGGCGATGGGCTGGCGCCGCAAGGCACCATGAACCTCTACGAGCCTTTGCCGGCCGCCCCCCTCTGCGAACCCGACGTTTTGATCGTCCCGCTGCTGGCTTTCGACGGCGCCTTGCATCGGCTCGGCTATGGCGGCGGCCATTACGACCGCACGCTGGCCGCGCTCAGGGCGCAGAAGCCGATCCTCGCCGTCGGGATCGCCTATGCTTGCCAGGAGGTGCCCGCCTTACCGGCGGAATTCTTCGACGCGAGGCTTGACAAAATCGTCACGGAGATTCAGGTTTTCGAGACATGAAGCCCGTGCCTTTCCCGCCTTTGGTCGCGTTCGTTCCCCTAGCTTAAACCGACGGCCGGCTGCCGTTTCCCACACCTCAACCTCCGGAGAAAAAAACATGCGTAAGTCCCTCCAGCTCGCGAGTTGCCTCGCGTTTCTCGCGTTGCCCCTTGCCGCCTTGCCCGCCCATGCCGAAGCGCCGGCCGGCCAAGCCATGATGAAGAGCGGCCACAACCAATGGCACGAGATGCACGAAGAGATGATGCATATGCATGCCGAAGGCCGGCAATTGCATCAGCAGTGCATGCATGCCACGGGCGCCGATCGCAGCAGTTGCCACGAGAAAATGATGGATCTCCATAAGCAGGAAATGGCCCTTCATCATAAAATGATGGCCATGCACCGCAAGGCTGCCGCCCATCACGGCTGGAGAAAGCATCACTGGAAAGCGCATCATGAAGAAAATGCCGGCGGCGCGCCGGTCATGCAGCAACCGATGCAGCAGCCGCCCTTGGCTCCGTCGCAGCTGCCCGACAATGTGCCGATGATACAGGTCCCTTGATTTTTTAGGGATTTCCGCGAAACGCCCGGCTGTAAAGCCGGGCGTTTTTGCTTGGGCCGATTACAATAAAATAATCAACGCCAAAAGGCCGAGCGCCCAGCAATAGAAAGCGAAAGGATCGAGCGCTTCGATCTCGTGCCTTTTGAAATAGCGCATCAAAAAGGCCGTGCTGAGAAAAGCGGTGACGCCGGCGACGATCCCGGCAAGGATGACGGTCGGGATCGCGAAGCCGCCGCCGGCCTGAAGATGCGCGACCAGTTTCGGCACTTCCAGCACCCCCGCGCCGGCGATGACCGGCGTCGCCATCAGGAACGAAAAACGCGCGGCTTCGCGGTGCTTGAGCCCGGCCAGCAAGCCGCCGACCATGGTGGCGCCCGAGCGCGAGATGCCGGGGATCAAGGCCAGCGCCTGGCAAGCGCCGATGGCAAGCGCGGCCTTCCAACTCATCGCCGCCAGCGTCCGGCTGCCGGCCCGGTGACGCAGTCGCTCGCCGGCGAACAGCAAAATTCCGTTAACGATCAAAAACGCGGCCGCCAGCACAGGCGCGGCGAAAAAACCGCGTAAGATATGCTCGAGCGTGAAGCCGACCACTACCGCCGGCAAGGTGGCAACCACCACATGGCCGAAGACGCGGCGCTCGTCGTCCACGCAGGGGCCGTAGCCGAACACCGCGCGGGCAAAACCGAGCCAGTCGCGCCAAAAATAAAGCAACAAGGCGGTCGCGGTGCCGAGATGCAGCACCACGAGGAACGGCAGGAATTCCGGGCCCTTCTGGTCGAGATGCCAGCCGAACAAGGCGGGCAGCAGCACGGCGTGGCCGAGGCTGCTGACCGGGAACAGCTCGGTCATGCCCTGCACAAGCGCCATGACGATGGCTTGCAGGGGCGAAGCGGAAGGAGGCGCGGGCAGAGACATAGGCGGGGACCTTAGACCGCGATCGTTTGAGGTTGAAGCGTTTTCGCTGCGGCCGAAAACGTAAATCGCCGATTTTATCAAAAACACTGGGCATGGCCGGGCAACAAGCGCTCATTTAATCCCGGCAGATCATACCCTGACCGCCCGGGAATCGGATGACAAACCGGATTGCAAAAACAGCGGCTCCGGCCCACAACGAAAGAGATGCGCGCTTTTGTCCATCGCCAGTGGCGGCAATTCGCCACCATATTTCGCCCGCCCTTCACAGGCATGTGGGTGGCATTCCTGCTCTATTTCGTCTGGTGCTTTCTGGTTTATCCACACAGCCAGACGCTGCGCGCCGACCTGCCCGATTCCGACGATTACATGTATCTCACGCAGGTGCTGGACTGGCTGCGGGGCCAGGGCTGGTACAACAACATCCAGCACCGGCTCGACCCGCCGGTTTACGGAATCGGCGGCGACCCGATCCCCTTCTCGCGCCTGCCGCAGATTCCTATGGCGGCGCTGACATTGTTCTTCGAGTGGCTCGGCCTCGGCCCGACGGGCGCCGCCACGGTTGGCGCCCTGATTTGGCCGCCCTGCCTGCTCGCCGGCTTCTTCATGGCCTTGCGCTGGCTGGCCGCCGCCTTCGTGCCGCGCGATTGGGCGGGCGCCAGCGCCTTCGTGCTGATCTTTGCCCCCCCGACCCTGTTTCTTTTCATGCCGGGCCATGTCGATCATCATGGGCTCGACCTGCTTTTGACGACGCTGGCGCTGGGTGGTGCCGTACACATGATACGCGAGCCGGAAAAGCCGGGCTGGGCCTTGATCGCCGGCCTGATGCTGGCGCTCGACCTTGCCATCGCGCTCGAAATCCTGCCTTGGCTGATTTTGACCGGCGCGGCGGTGGCCTTGTGGGCGATGGTCGAGGGCCGCGCCGCCGCGCGTAGCGGCCTTGCTTTCGGCCTCGCCTTGTTCCTCGGCAGCGCTCTGCTCCTCGCCCTCGCCAAGCCGCCGGCGGCCTTTTTCGCACCCGATCTTCTCGGCTATTCGATCGTCTATGTGCTGTTCACCGCCAGCATCGCCTTGGTGCTGGCCGGCATCGCCTTGGTCGCCGACGACCGCCTCGGCTGGCGGATGCTGGCCGGACTCGGCCTTGCCGGGGCCAGCGCATGGCTGTTTTTCGGGCGCTTCCCGGCCTTGCTGAGCGGCCCGTTCGGCGCGGTCAATCCCATTTTGGCCAAGCTGATGCTGAACGGCCTCAATGAATCGGAGGCACTGGCCAAGGCCGGCCGCACTTGGCCGTGGATCATATCCCGCACGCTCAATGGCTGGCTGGGCCTTGGGATCGCTCTTTACGCCCTGTGGCGGGCGCGCGGCCGCGACTTATGGCTGTGGGGCCTGGTCGGGGCGCTGGTGGCGACAGCCATCCTGCTGACCGTTTTTTACCAATTCCGCTTCATCACCGCCCTTGGCGTATTCGCGGCGGTGCCGCTGACGGTTCTTTTGCAACGCGGTTGGCGGCGGATCGGCGCATCGCTCAAGGGGCGCGGCAAAATGCTGGCGGAGATCGGCCTCCTGCTGGTGGTTGGCCCCCTGACCACGGT
>DATKSH010000116.1:0-4492 GCA_035531735.1 Alphaproteobacteria bacterium | reverse complement strand
GATCGCAGTGCCGGTAATATTTCAGATTGTAATAGCCGCCGAGCCGTGCGGCATGAATGTAGTCGCGGCGTCCGGACGGGCAAAATTTCGTCGCCCGGTTCATCCAGCTTAGGACCATGTGCGGGCCGAATTCTTTCGTCGCGTGGCGCAGCGCCGGGCGTGTTTTGAAATCGAGCATGCCCCCGAACGGCAACTCGATGACTTCCAGCCCTGCGGCGCGCAAGCGCGCCGCGCGTTCGGAATTTTCGCGGATGACGAGGCGTTGACTCTCGCCGGCGCGATGCAAGCCCAAAGCGAGGCGCTCGAAAAAAGCCTCGGCGCCGCCGTGCTGCGCGCCAGCCATGACTTGAAGGATTTTTGTCATGGAGCCTTAGTCGAGGAACAGCTTGCGAATGTCAATGCTCGAACGTTGGCCGATCAGGGCGGCATTTTGCTTGATCCAGCGGTCGGCCGCCGCGCGGCCGACCTCCTTCAAATGCAGGAGGAAATCCATGCTGGCGTCGAGCTTGCTGGCGGCGCCGAGCTTGCGCATCTCCTCTTCGTCGCCGATCATGTGCATGTTGATGCGCTTGAGTTTCGCGGCCTTGGCGTCCTTGAGATGATCTTCCTCGATCAAGCGCTCGACGAAGGCAATGGCGCGCATCTCGCCGATCAGGGCGGCGTTGAAGGTGATCTCGTTGAGCCGGTCGATGATGGCGGCCGGCGTTTCCGGCGTGCCGGGCCTTTTTAGTGGATTGATCTGGACCAGGATCACGTCCGCGCTGCCACAGTTATAGATCAAGGGAAACAGCGCTGGGTTGCCGACATAGCCGCCATCCCAATAAGGCTTGCCGGCGATCCCGACCGCCTGAAAGGCGAACGGCAGGCAGGCCGAAGCCATCAGCGCATCGAGCGTCAATTCCTCGCGCGCAAAAATGCGCGCATGGCCCGTCTCAACTTCAGTAGCGCAGACGAACAGCTTGATGTCGCCGCAGGCGCGGATCGCATCTATGTCGAGTAATTTGGCCAGCAAATCGCGCAGAGGATTGACGTTGAACGGATTGGTTTGATAGGGCGAGAACATCCGTTGCCACGCATCGGCGATCATCGCGCCGGGCGCCAGTTCCATGTTCCAGCTGCCGAACATCGACGCCAGCGGCGGCGCTTGCGGCATCTCGAAACTCGTCAGATTACCGACGTCTTGCCAGAATGCATCGAGCGACGCGCGCGCCCCTTGGCAGCCGTTCTTGCACCAGCCTTGCAGCAGCGCCGCGCCGTTGAGCGCGCCGGCGCTGGTGCCGCTGATGCCCTCGATGACGAAACTTTCTTCCTCAAGCAGGCGATCCAGCACGCCCCATGTAAAAGCGCCGTGCGAGCCGCCGCCTTGCAGCGCGAGATTGACGGTTTTGCGGGAGGAATCGGCCATGGCGCTGTTGCCTATACGCCCTTCATAAGGGCAAAGGCAACGGCGCGGATTTTATTGCGCGATGTCGAATTCGACCGAATTGGCGCCGCCCGAATAGCTATTGTAATCGCATTCGGTTTCGGCTTGCGTCGTGGTCATCTGTGGTTTGGTGAGTGTATCATAATCGTTATTATCCGCCGCGGCGACGATGACGTTGACGGGACATCCCGCCAATCCGGCCTTGCAATTGGTCGCTTGCATAATCAGTGCCACGCAACCTTTATGGCTGACGTTATAAAATGACATACGATAGTTATTTGCGCCCCAATAAATCTTAAAACCTTGTGCTGCTTGGGGATTGCTCGCGTCGGCGTTAGACCACGGATTGTCTGCCTGGGTGTTATCGGCCGCATCGACATATTGCTGAGGAATAGCGCCAGCTTTTATCATAGCGTCAGTGATACTGCCGTTGCTACCACCCGCCCCCTTATATCCCGCCTGTATCAAGCTGGTCATGTTCTGCGATACGATCTCGAACTGCTCGACGGCGGCGGAGATGCGCGCGTTTTCCTCGACGATCGAGGCGGCGGCCCAGACCGCGCCGAGGATCACGCCGACAACCCCCAATACGATCGCCGTTTCCGTCAGCGTGAAGCCGCGGCGCGCCGTTTTTGCTTGCTTTGCCGGATCCAATTGCAGTTTTGTTAGCAAGTTAGATTTCCTTTCTAAAGTCATCGCGCCGAATATCCAACCTGCACGATAGTCCAGCCTCCGGTGCAAAGACCGGCTACCTGCGTAACGGTCCATGGCGTATTGTTTCCGTAGGGAGGCATCCACCCCCCGTTCCAGCTACCATTATAAATTTCTTCGTAAGTGATACCGGACTGCGCAAAAAGTTGATCGGCAATCTGATTACAGGCCGTTGAGGTGAGCCCCTCAATGGAAAGCTGAATGGTTTGATTGTTTTCCTGGGTATAAACTTTAATGATGCTGCCGCCGCCCCAAGGCATTTGAGGATAGGTCGAAGGCGTGGCCGTCGGTCCCGCACATGATGTGCCCGGCACGATCATTGAACTTGGAAAGGCGTTGTTTTGGATACCGAAACAGGTAAAGTCGGTCCAATAGCCGTTGTTGTAATCGATGCCACGGGTGCTGAATAGCGACCGGTAATTGGCGACAATAAGCGCGATGTCCTGGCTCGCCTCCTGGGTTTTATCGTTCTGGCTGACGAGCGCGGCCGCCGCCCATATGCCGCCGAGAACGATGCCGACGACGCCCAGCACGATGGCGATTTCGGTCAGTGTAAAGCCGCGAGAACCTATCCCCGAACGGCGCGCGCATCGGTTCGGCGATAATTTTCTCATACCTACCCCTCTTCGCGGCCTTCGGTACGCAACAAGAAGAGGAAATTTAAACACTTAATCCTTAATACTGCTTAAAGTATTGGATAGAACATAATGGGAACAATAGATCGTGGCGTTGCCTTGCATTCATTTCGTATCAGAAATAATAGTTAATTGATTTTCCACGATATTCATAAAATTTTATTACTTATAATATTGACGCCCCATAATTTCCCATGTTATCCCAATTTTGCCCAAGCGCGACGGTATCTCCCCAAGCCCAGTCAATCCGGTCCAGTCCACGACGGCACGCCACGAAGCGGCATTCCCGGCTGTGCGGCCCTGCATTCATTCAGGACGGCACAGGCCGCAATTGCCGAAAATTTCGTGACGACGACCAAAATTTTTCGACGCCCGAGGCCCGCATGCCGGTTTTCCTGTCGCGTTTCGTCAACCGCCTCGATAAGAAAGGCCGCGTGTCGGTGCCGGCCTCGTTCCGCGCAACGTTGGGCTCCGACGCGCCGGGCATCGTGGTGTTCCGCTCCCTGCAACACGAAGCGCTCGACGGCTGCGGCATCGCGCATCTCGAACTGCTGAGCCGCAGCCTCGAAAAGCTCGACCTCGCGCCGGATATGTATGAGTTGATCGAAACCACGATTTTCGGCGGCTCGCTGCAATTGCCGTTCGACGGCGAGGGCCGCATCAGCTTACCGCAGCATCTGGCCGCCGCCGTCGGCATCGGGGAAGACGTGGTGTTCGTCGGCCGGCGCAAGACGTTCCAGCTTTGGGATCCCAAGAAATTCGCGGCGCATGACGCCGCCACGCGCGCCGCCGCGCGCTCCAAGGATATTTCACTTAGCAAGATCATCGCGCAAGCCAGCCGCTTGGCGGGAGACGCCTGATGGCAAAAACCGCTCACATACCGGTTATGCTGAACGAGGTGATCGAGGCTTTGGCCCCGCACGACAACGGCATTCACGTGGACGGTACCTTCGGGCGCGGCGGCTATGCGCGCGGCCTGCTGGAAGCCGCCGATTGCAGGGTCTACGGCATCGACCGCGACCCGGATGCCATCGTGGCCGGCCGCAAGCTGGCGGACACATTCAAGCCGCGCCTTACCCTGCTGCACGGCCCGTTCGGCGCGATGGATATTTTGCTGGCCGGCGAGCAGGTGCGGGCGGTGGACGGCGTGGCACTCGATCTCGGCGTCTCTTCGCCGCAAATCGACGATCCCGAACGCGGCTTTTCGTTCCAGGCCGACGGCCCCCTGGACATGCGTATGAGCCGAAGCGGCCCGAGCGCGGCGGACGCGGTCAACACGCTGGCCGAAAAGGAACTGGCCGACATTATTTTCCGCTATGGCGAAGAGCACCATGCGCGGCGCGTGGCACGGCGTATCGCGGAGGCGCGGGCGGAAACGCCTATCACCCGCACCCGGCAACTGGCCGGGATCGTGCGCCGTGCGGTGCCGCGCGCGGCGGATGGCATCGATCCCGCGACCCGCACCTTCCAGGCCCTGCGCATATACGTCAACGACGAACTTGGCGAATTGCGGCGCGGCCTTGCCGCCGCCGAAAGCCTGCTCAAGCCGCAAGGACGCCTCGCGGTGGTGTCCTTTCATTCGCTCGAAGACCGTGCGGTCAAGGATTTCTTGCGCCGCCGCAGCGAAAGCGGCGCCGGCCTTTCGCGCCACCTGCCAGCCGCCAACGATCCCCGTCCCGCCCCCAGTTTTCGTTTGCTGACACGCAAACCGCAGACGCCGTCC
>DATKSH010000115.1:0-4101 GCA_035531735.1 Alphaproteobacteria bacterium | reverse complement strand
TCGAAAGCGCGCGCAAGGCGCAAAAACCGGCGATGCCGACCCGGCAAATGGCCGCTTCGGCGCCGCCCGCCACCATGACATCGGCGTCGCCCAACACGATGAGCCGCGCGGCGTCGCCAATCGCATGCGCGCCCGTCGCGCAGGCGGTGACGACCGCATGATTGGGGCCGCGAAAACCGTGGATGATGGAAACCTGCCCGGAGGCCAAATTGATAAGGCTGCGCGGAATGAAGAACGGCGACACCCGGCGCGGTCCTTTTTCGTGCAGCAGCACCGAAGTCTCAAAAATCTCGTTGAGGCCGCCGATGCCGGAACCGATCATGACACCGATACGCTCGCGCTCTGCATCCGTTTGCGGCGCAAGCCCGCTGTCCTTGACCGCTTCATCCGCCGCCACGATGGCGAACTGGATGAAGTTGTCCATTTTCTTTTGTTCCTTGGGTTCGATGTAGTTGTCGATAGCTAGCGCACCGGGTGCGTCGCCCTTCGGCACCTGCCCCGCAACCTGGCACGTCATGTCCGAAGGATCGAACAAGGTGATGCGGCCGAGCCCACTTTCGCCGGCAATCAAACGCCGCCAGTTATGGCCGACGCCGACGCCGAGCGGCGAAACGATACCAAGGCCGGTGATGACAACGCGTCGCATAGGGGCTAGGGGCTAGGGGCTAGGGAATTTGGCATGGGATAAAAGTAGCGCATTGATTGCTTTGATGAAAGCCAATCCCTAGCCCCTAGCCCCCAGCCCCTGCCTTAAGCAGCGGCCTTTTTCTGGTTGATGTAATCGACCGCGTCCTTGACGGTGACGATTTTCTCGGCCGCGTCGTCGGGAATTTCGATGCCGAATTCCTCTTCGAAGGCCATCACGAGCTCGACGGTGTCGAGGCTGTCGGCGCCCAGATCGTCGATGAAGCTGGCGTTATCGGTGACTTTGGCGGCATCGACGCCTAGATGCTCGACGACAATTTTCTTCACGCGTTCGGAAATATCGCTCATTTCGTTCTAGCCTCTCTTGTGGTATCGACAGGGGCGGCAATCGCGGCCGCGGCCCATTCGGGGTCGTTTCATCGCCGGGCGATGAATCGGCCCCCGCCGTGGAGGCTTTTCTCTATTCTGGGACAGGGCCCCTGTCCAGAAATAAAGAAAAGCCGAACCGGGGTTTTAGCTAACAATATGAAATCAAAAGGTTTTTTTGACGGCCTATAACACGCCAAAGTTGTTTTCGACCCTGCCATAGAGACCTTGTTATTAAAATTCAGTGCCTTAGGAGGATTCTTTGATGCCGGAGACCATCGCTACTCCAACCGACCGCAAAGCCCGATTCCGCCCATTGGCGCGACTCAAACCGTGGCTAGCGCCTTACAAGGCCGCGCTTGCCGGCGCCCTAGCCGCCCTCCTGGTCGCCGGCCTGACGGTTTTGGCGATTCCGATGGGCCTCAAAACCGTGATCGATCGCGGCTTTGCCGCTGACAACCCGGCAATGCTCAATCATTCGCTGTTCCTCTTGCTGATCGCCATCGTGGTGCTGGCGGGTGCCACCTTCGCGCGCTTTTCGCTGGTCGCGTGGCTGGGCGAGCGGGTGGTGGCCGACCTGCGCCGCGCGCTCTACGACCGCATCCTGAGCCTGAGCCCGGCTTTTTTCGAGATCACGCGCAGCGGCGACATCATCTCGCGCCTGACCGCCGATTGCGCCATTTTGCAGACGGTGGTCGGCTCGTCGCTGTCGATGGCTTTGCGCAACTGCGTTTTGCTGGTGGGCGGGACCATCATGATGCTGTTGACCAGCCCCAAGCTCAGCGGGTTGGTCGCGCTCGGCATCCCGGTCGTGGTGGTGCCGATCATCGTGTTCGGCCGCAAGGTGCGCAAGCTTTCGAAAGCGACACAAGAAAGAGTTGCCGATGTCAGTTCCTATGCCGAGGAGACCGTCTATGGCATCCGCACCGTGCAGGCCTTCGGCCACGAAGCGCTCGACCGCGCGGCGTTCGGAACGCATGTCGAAGGCGCGGTGCAAACAGCGATACGGCGGATCCGTGCGCGCGCGTGGCTGACGGCGCTCGTCATCGTCTTGGTCTTCACCGCCATCGGCGTGATTTTGTGGATGGGCGGGCATGACGTATTGAACGGCAAGATCAGCGCTGGGCAATTGTCGGCCTTCGTGTTCTATGCCGTGCTGGTCGCCGGCGCGACCGGAGCCATCAGCGAAGTGGTCGGCAGCCTACAAAGCGCGGCCGGCGCCGCCGGGCGCATTTTCGATTTGCTTGAGGAAAAGCCGACCATCACCGCGCCGCCGCATCCCGCCGCCCTGCCCCCGCCGAAAGGCGAGTTGGTGTTCGAGCATGTGACGTTCGCCTATCCGGCGCGCCCCAATCCGCCGGCCTTGCAGGATGTTTCCTTCGCCGTGCAACCGGGCGAGCGGATGGCGATTGTCGGGCCCAGCGGCGCCGGCAAGACCACGATCTTCCAGTTGATCCTGCGCTTTTACGATCCGCAAACGGGCGCGGTGAAACTGGATGGCCTCGACATAAAGACCGCCGATCCGGAGGCTGTGCGCGCGCGCATCGGCATCGTGCCGCAGGACCCGGTGATCTTTTCTACCGATGCATGGCATAATATAGGCTATGGCAAGCAGGGCGCCTCGCACGAGGAGATTCTCGCCGCCGCCCGCGCGGCCCATGCCGACGAGTTTTTATTGGCCCTGCCGCAGGGTTACGACACGTTCCTCGGCGAAAAAGGCGTACGCCTTTCGGGCGGCCAGAAGCAGCGCATCGCCATCGCCCGCGCGATCCTACGCAATCCGCCGCTGCTTTTGCTCGACGAGGCGACCTCGGCGCTCGATGCCGAAAGCGAGCGCTTGGTGCAGGACGCGCTCGGCAGGCTGATGCAAGGGCGTACCACGCTGATCATCGCCCACAGGTTAGCAACGGTGATGAATGCCGGGCGGATTGTAGTTCTGGATCAAGGCAAGATCGTAGCATCCGGCACGCATCAGGATTTGATCCGTCAGGGCGGGCTTTATGCGCGCCTCGCACAATTGCAGTTCGAGGGCGCCGAGCAAGCCGCGTGATTATTTTCGTTTCCCCGCTCGGTGCATGCGGGTAACCGCGAAGCGCATCAGCAAGATAAAAGCGAACAGTCCCAACGCCGCCAGCATCGCTTCGCGCACGCCGCTTTGCACCACTTCTTCCCTGTGATGCAGATGCGCGATCACGTCGCCGAAGCCATAGCCGAATCCGACGAACACGAAGGCCCAGACGAACGCCGCCACCGCGTTCCACGCCGCGAACTTTTTCCACGACAAATGGCTGAGGCCGATGGCGATGCCGCTAACGTTGCGCACGCCGTACATGAAACGGTAAGAGAGAATGAAGCCGATAGCGTGCCGTTCGACCCAGCCGAGCGCGCGCTCGGCACCCGGCTTCCATTTCGGCAGATGATCGAGAATGCGGGTGCCGAACAGGCGACCGACGGTGAACATGACCTGATCGCCGCAGAAACTGCCAAGCCACGAAGCGACAAACAAAAGCCCGACATTGACGACCTTATGCTGGGCGGCGAGGCCGGCAAAAATCACGAAGGTTTCGCCCTCCAGCGCCGTCCACGCGAAGGTAATCAAATAGAAAAGGTCGCCGTGATGGCGGATAAGGTCGTGGATCTGGTGGAACATCGGCGACTCGAAAAAATTTCGGCCCGCATGGCGTAGCACCGCATCGCTCCGGCGTCGAGTTTGGGGTGAAGGAAAAACGCCCCAATTAAAGGCCGTCATTCCGCAAAATTTTCTTTTCGGCTTGCGTAAGCAAGGCGGAAGAAAATTTATGCGGAATCCCATTTGTTATAGACTGCAATGAACCAAATGGGATTCCGGATCAATTTTGTTTCGTCTCGCAAGCGAGTCGAAAACAAAATTGTCCGGAATGACAGCCCTGTTTGGCGCGGGCCTGCCCTACCGAAACGCGACCTTGACGATTTCGTAGGATTTGCCGCCCTTGGGCGTGCTGACCTCGACCGTGTCCTTCGGCTGCTTGCCGATCAGGGCACGCGCGAGCGGCGAGGTGACGGACAAAAGCCCGGCCTTGATGTCGGCCTCGTCCTCGCCGACGATCTGGT
>DATKSH010000114.1:0-3279 GCA_035531735.1 Alphaproteobacteria bacterium | reverse complement strand
GAATCAAGGCGACAGCGGGTTTTCCTCGTTCTTCGGCAGGCTGTCATTCTCGCGCCACGAGAAGAAAATCAACACCGTCTGCTTGTCGTTATGCGCGAAGCCGAAACGCGCGGCACCCATCGTCTTGCCCAGTATCGCGCCGCTTTTTGCGTCGTAACCGACCGCCGCCAGCTTGGCGACGCCTTCCTGATCCTGATCCTCGTAAAGCGCGATCTGCGGCAGGGTGAGAGCGGAGGACGACAGCGGCACCGGCACCTTGAATTGCGGGATACCAATCAGGAAATCCTTCTGGTCGGTCGAAAGCGCGCCCGCGCGCAAGGCAAGGATCGCCTGCGCGCTTTTGCGGTCGGCGGCGAGGCGCAAGCCTTGGTGCAAAAGCCGGGCGTCGATAGCGGCAATCACATACTTCCCGTCGGAACCAAGGCCGGCCAGATTGCCGGCATCGACGAACACCGAAGCGCCTTGCGGCAGATCGAAATGCATTTGCGTAACCGCGCGGTCGGCAGCGGTCGAGATCAAAAGCTCCTCGACCGCCGAGCGCGGCGGGTTAGTCTCGACCACCGTCGTGCAGGCGGTGAGGGCGAACGTGGCCATAAGGATGATGTAAAACTGGCGCATAATGCCTCCTCTGTAGCCAATCCGGTCCGTATTTGCTGCTGCGCGGCCTGAGCGGGTATAACAAGAAATGCAGCAACCAGTCCGCCTTCGCTCCTGCGGAGCTTCGGCGGACATAATATTTGCTAAGGCTCCCCTCGCTTGCGCGAGGGTCGCCGAGCAAACCTAATGGTGGGCCGAACAAGATGAATCTCGGCACTTGTCCGGCTCGCCGAGCCGTAGCGAGCGCGATCACTCGCCCGCCTTCGCCCTTCGGGCTTCGGCGCGGCAGCCTTCGCTCGCTCGCGCTCGCGAAGGCTGGTGGACGGGGAAGGATTCGAACCTTCGTACGCTCTCGCGGGCAGATTTACAGTCTGCTGCCATTAACCACTCGGCCACCCGTCCAGACGGAAAACACAATACAGGTATCAGAAACGCGGCGAAGGCGGGTATTTATCCCAAAAAGCGATGATTTTAAAGAAGTTTATCCGGGGCTCGTTTGCTGATAACCATGGCTCATGAAACATCGCCATGACCGCCCCAAACATTCCAGCCAGCCGCCGCGCCGGCGTTTCACGAAGCCGCCGCGCGGGCCGTCTTCATCGGAAACCCCGCGAAAAGCGCTCGAAAGGCGCGAGCCGGACAAGCCGCGCGGCGACAACGCCTTTTTATGGGGCCTGCATGCAGTGCGGGCGGCGTGGCTCAACCCGAAACGGCGCTGCCATCGCTTGCTGGCGACCGAGGCCGGGCTTGCCGCTTTTGCCGCCACGCTGGAGGAAGCCAAAACATCCGGCCTCGCGCGACCGGAGCCGAAACGCATCGAGCGTTCCGAACTCGACCGCCTGTTGCCTCCCGGCAGCGTAAATCAGGGCATCGTGCTGGAAACGGCGCCTTTGCCGGAGCCGCAGCTTTACGAGATCATCGACGCCGATCCGCCGCCGGATGTTCTGCTGGTGCTGGATCAGGTGACCGATCCGCACAATGTCGGCGCGATCCTGCGCTCGGCCGCTGCTTTTGGCGCGGGCGGCGTGATCCTGACCGAGCGCAACGCGCCCGGCGTCACTGGCGTTTTGGCCAAGGCGGCGTCCGGCGCGCTCGAACACGTGCCGCATATCCATGTCGTCAACCTCGCCCGCGCGCTCGACGATTTGCGCGAGGCCGGTTACTGGTGCGTCGGCTTGGCCGAGGAAGGAACGCGCGATCTCGCCGCTTGCGATCTTTCCGGCCGCACGGCCCTGGTGCTCGGCGCGGAAGGCGAAGGCTTGCGGCAACTGACGCGCAAGAAATGCGACGAACTGGCACGCTTGCCAACCGGCGGCCCCATCGCCAGCCTCAACGTCTCCAACGCCGCCGCCACAGCGCTTTACGAAGTGCGCCGACAGAAAACAAAATTCTGATCCCTGTCGTCTGCCCTCTGTTACGCATGCCCCGCCTCGACCGACAGCATGCTGGGGCTGATGCCGATCTTGCCGAGCGCGCGTTCCCATTTGGTTTCGATTTCGTCATCGAACAAAATTGCGTCGTCGGCCGGCGCGGTCAGCCAGCCGTTGGCCTGCATCTCGGCGTCCAGTTGCCCCGCGCCCCAGCCGGTATAGCCCAGCGCCATCATCACGCGTTCGGGCCCCTCTCCCGAAGCAATAGCCTGCAAAATCTCGACCGTGGCGCTGAGCGCCACGTTGTCGTCCACGCGCATGGTGCCTTCGCGCAGGTAATCGGTGGAATGCAAAACGAAGCCGCGCCCGGTTTCGACCGGCCCGCCGAAATGCACCGGCACTTCCGGCGTGTCGGCCCCGGCCTTGAGGTTGAGTTGCTGCAGAAGGATTTTGAAATTGACCTCGCCGTAAAGCCGGTTGACGACCAGCCCCATCGCGCCGCCGGGCCCATGCGAGCAGATGTAAACGACCGTGCGCGCGAAACGCGGATCGCCCATGGTCGGCATCGCCACCAGCAACTGGCCGGTCAGCCAGATGGTGTCGCCGTGCGCATCGACTTCTTTCTTATCGTCGTTCATCGCCTGCCTTGCCACATCGGTTTTTTTACACTTCAGACTTCGGCCAGTTTATTGCATCATGCGTGAAATCGAAAGGATTGAATTCACGCGCATGCGCTACGTTATTCGCTCCACCATGCCGATGCTGTTTTTCGCGCTGCTGCTCCTGCCGGCTTCGGCGGCGCGGGCGCAGGTAGGCGCGTACCAACGCGACGAAGCGGTCGCGGTACGCCTTATATCCGGCGTGGAAGGCACGGGCGCGCGTGCGGCGATTCCGCTCGGCCTTCAGATTCGACTTGCGCCCGGCTGGCACACTTATTGGCGTTCGCCGGGCGAAGCCGGTTTTCCACCGCGCCTCAAATGGCAGGGCAGCGACAATCTGAAAACGGCGACGCTGCTATACCCCGCGCCCAAACGCTACGCCGCCTATGGAATCGAGACCATCGGCTATGAGGGAGACGTGGTGCTGCCGATCGGCGCGGCGGTGCAAAAGCCGGGCGAGGCGCTCGATCTCCATGCCGCGCTCGATCTTTTAGTTTGCAGCAACATATGCGTACCGAAGCATTTTACGCTGGCGCTCGACGTGCCAAAGGGGCCGGCCACGCCGAGCGCCGCGGCCGCACTGATCGATCACTACCGCGCTTTAATCCCCGGCACCGCCGTGCAATCCGGCCTTTCCATTACAGGCTTAAGCC
>DATKSH010000113.1:0-3603 GCA_035531735.1 Alphaproteobacteria bacterium | reverse complement strand
GGCTTGGGCGACGAACATGCCGGCATCATCGCATTGCCCGCCGATGCGCCGGTCGGCGAAAATTTCGCGCATTACGCCGGCTATGACGATCCGGTGATCGAGATTAATTTGACGCCCAACCGTTCCGATTGCGCGGGCGTTTTGGGCATCGCCCGCGATTTGGCGGCAACCGGCATCGGCAAGCTGAAGCCGCTCGTTATCAAGCCGGTCAACGGCAAGGAAAGAAGCCGCATCAAGGTGGTGCTCGATTTCGCCAAGGGCGACAAGGCCTGTCCGTTGTTCGTTGGCCGCCTGGTCCGCAACATCAGGAACGGGCCGAGCCCGGCATGGCTGCAGGAACGCTTGCGCGCCATCGGTCTCAGGCCCATTTCGGCGCTGGTCGATATTACCAATTACCTCACCTTCGATTGCGCGCGGCCCTTGCATGTGTTCGACGCGAAAAAGATCAAGGGCAATTTATGGGTGCGGCCGGCCAAGGGCGGCGAAAAGCTGGCAGCGCTTAACGGCAAGGTTTATGAAGTCGAGAAAGGCATGACGGCCATCGGCGACGATAGCGGCGTATTGAGCCTCGCCGGCATCATGGGCGGCGAAAGCAGCGCCTGTGATGAAAACACCACTGACGTTTTCATCGAATCCGCCTTGTTCGATCCCGGTCGCACCGCGCGCACGGGGCGCGCTTTGCAAATCGGATCGGACGCGCGTTATCGCTTCGAGCGCGGCGTCGATCCGGTGTTCACGATTCCCGGCGCCGAACTGGCGACCCAGTTGGTGCTGGATTTGTGCGGCACCAGGGATTCCGTGGCCGCCAAGCTGGAAATTGCCGGCGCGGTTCCCGGCACCGCGCGCGTGATTGTGCTCGATGCGAAAAAATGCGCGCGCCATGTTGGCGTCGAGGTGCCGGCGGCGGAGCAGGAAAAGATTCTGTCGAAGCTTGGCTTCGCGGTGAAACGCAAAGGCAAAGCATTTGCGGTCATGCCGCCAAGCTGGCGGCCCGATGTTGAGGGTGCCGAGGATTTGGTCGAGGAAATCGCCCGCATCAAGGGCTACGATCATATCCCGGCGACGACCTTGCAAAACCCGCATCCGGTCACGGTGTCCGCTATCGATGTCATGGATCGCCGTGTCGGCATGGCGCGGCGGGCGTTGGCCGCGCAAGGCTTGATGGAAGCGGTGACCTGGTCGTTCATGCCGTCGGCGATTGCCGCGCATTTCGGTGGCGGCGATGCCGGATTGAAACTGCTCAATCCGATTTCAAGCGATCTCGATGTCATGCGGCCTTCAATCCTCGGCAATCTCGTCATGGCGGCCAAGCGCAACGCCGATCGGGGTTTTGCCGATGCCGGATTATTCGAGGTCGGGCCAGTTTACAAAAACGCCGCGCCGGAGGGACAGGAAACCGTCGCCGCTTGCTTGCGCGCCGGCATGACGCCGCGCAATTGGCTTGCTCCGGCGCGCGCGGTCGATGCTTACGATGCGAAAGCCGATGCAATCGCGGCCTTGGCGGCGGCGGGCGCGCCGGTCGCTGCACTGCAAGTCACTGCCGACGCGCCGGGTTATTATCATCCGGGCCGTTCGGGCTGCGTGCGCCTCGGCCCCGCGCTTCTCGCAAGTTTCGGCGAGATTCATCCGGCGGTGCTTCTGGCTTGCGATGCATCGGCGCCGATGGCGGGTTGCGAAATTTTCCTTGCCGCGATCCCGCAAAGCCGCGCGGCGGGTAACGCCCGGCCGCTTTTGAAACTGGAACCATTGCAGCCGGTCGTGCGCGATTTCGCCTTCGTGGTCGAAAGTGGCGTGACGGCGGCAAAACTCATCAAGGCGATCCGCGACGCCGGCAAGGATTTAATTCGCGACGTGACGGTGTTCGATGTTTACGAAGGCGACCGTATCGAAGCCGGAAAGAAATCGGTCGCGCTTGGCGTCACGCTGCAACCGGCCGAGCACACGCTCACCGATGCCGAGATCGAGGCGTTGGCGACGCGCATCGCCGATAGCGCCAAAAAGGCGGTCGGCGCGGTTTTGCGGGCCTGAAAACCCCTGCATTTTAGGTGTTTCCAACGCATTTCCGGCCTCACAACGTTCCCATTAAGAAATCGTAAAGCAATTATCCTGCGGGACTCCCGGCGTGCTTTGCTTAAACCGTTTCGCGCGCCCCCGACGCGGGTTTTCCCGCGCACAGGCTTGACCAAATTTTAACGATTGGAGCCCAGATTTAAGCACGGATTTTAAAGGCAAATCCGGCTGCGGGAGCGATTCCGGCCGGTCGTCGCCGCGCCCGGAATCGGGGCCGTCGCGAAGGCCGGGACCGGGATCGAATCCGGCATAGGGAGCAGCAGGGGTGCGAGCGGCCGGACGGCGGCTTCCGCGAGGAAGCGCCGTCGCAGGGAGAGACGATGAACGAAGGCCAGCAGCCGGTCGGCAAGCGATCCGCGCGGCGGCGCACATTTCGCCGCGCCGGGCCTTTGCCGATGCGCGCCCGCGCCGGCTTTGCCATCGGCCCGATCCTCTACATCCTCGCCCTCGTCGGCATCGGCGCCGGCATCCTCTTTACCGGCTACAGCCAGGTCCTGCGCAGCAACGTCGAAATCACCAACGCGATGGCGGCGAAGAACGACCTCAACGCCGCCGCCACCACGCTTGCGTCGGCATCGACCCTCAGCACGCTGTCGGATTATTTGTGCCCGCCGCCGGGACCCGGCGCTTCGACCTCCACATCGCCGATTTCGGCCGGCGATTACTGCCAGACCGGCTCAATCACCCAGCGTCTCGAAGCCTTCACCAGCGTGCCGGCCGGCGACACCTCGCGCTTGCCTTCCGGCTATGCCAACGCCGGCAACACCGGCTCGCCGACCGAGGTGGGCGTGATCGCGGCCGGCTCCGGCATGAAACAGCTCGACCCGTGGGGCCATTTCTATATTTATTGCCGATGGGAAAATCCGCGCAACCCCGGCACCGCGCCGGCCTTCATGGTCATCAGCGCCGGCCCCGACGCCACGCTCGACACCAAGTGCGGCGACAGCGCCGCGCAAAACGACGACCAGATGATCGAATATTCGGTCGCCACCTCGATCCAGCGCGCGGCCATCTGGCAGACCGACAGCAACAACAATGTCTATTACGGCCAGACCGGCACGCAACTGGTCGTCACCTCGACCGGCGATTTGACGGTGCCCGGCACCCTCAACGTCACCTCGACCAGCAATTTCGGCGTGGTCAACGCCTCCGCCTTCAACGGCGGCAGCTTCAGCGGCACCACCGCCCTTTTCTCCGGCCTCGTCACCGGCAGCGCGGGTTTTAGCGGCGATCTGACCGGCAACGTGACGGGCGATCTCAGTGGCAATGTCACCGGCGGCACCATCAGCGGCACCACCGGCACCTTTTCCGGCACGCTGGCGGCCAATGGCGGCTTAACCGGCACCACCGGCGCTTTCTCCAGCAACCTTGCGGCGCTCGGCATCACAGCGACCAACAATATCTCAGCCGGCGGCACCATCTCGGCGACCGGCGGCTTCAGCGGCGATCTGACCGGCAACGTGACGGGCAATCTCACCGGCAACGTGACCGGCAACATCAACGGCACCACCGGCGCCTTTTCGAGTTCCGTCA
>DATKSH010000112.1:0-7843 GCA_035531735.1 Alphaproteobacteria bacterium | reverse complement strand
TCCTGGAACGCGCCGGCCTCGCCCGCGAGGAAGCCGAGCGTCTCGCCGGCACGCTCGACGCGCAAACCCGCTCGCTCGATGATTTCAGCAACACCATGCCCGTCCGCGTTAGCGAGGCCGAAGCGGTCCTGCGCGGCGTCGCCGACCGTCTTTATGCCAGCGAGCAATTGGCCCGCGAGCAGGCGGTGGCGCTGGGCGAAAAGCTGGCGCGCCAGATCGACAGCCTGCAGGGTACGCTCGACGGCTTCACCACCCGGGTCGGCGGCATCGACAGCACGCTTGCCCAGCGCCGCGTCGACCTCGACGGCCTGATTTCCCGCATCGGCGAGACCGCCGAAACCTTCTCCCAGCGCTGGGAAAATTCGATCGTCGATCTCAGCGACCGCACCAAGGAAAGCCTCGGCCGCTTCTCGGCCGTCAACGAGGAGGCGCGGCGCGGCGTCGATCAGGTCGCCAGCCAATTGAGCGTCACCACCGAGCGTTACGAAAATGCCGCCAACCGCATGCAGAACCTGTCGATGGACAGCAGCGCGCAATTGAAGTCGATCACCGGCGAGATCGCCGCCCAGTTGGCGCAGTTCGAATCCCTGCGCGAAGCGTCGCGGCAAGCCGGGCAAGACGTCGAAACCCGCGCCCAGGCCGCGACCCAGAATTTGCAAACCATGATCGAGCGCTTGCTGGCCGCGCGCGAGGCGACGCAGGGCGTCGGCGGCACCTTGATCAAGGATCTCCACGCCGCCGTCGATCAGAACGAGCAATTGATCGGCCGCCTCAACGAAGCCGCGCAGATGAGCGTGCGCGCGCTCGGCATCGCCGCCGAATCGCTGGGCCGCCAGCAGGGCGAAGTGGCGGGCCAGACCCGCGCCGCCGAGGCGATGCTGCAGGAAGCCATCGCGCAAACCGAGACCCGCGCCAAGGCGGCCGAAAAGGGCCTGCGCGAGCAAGCGCAGGGCCTGATGGTGTTGTTGGCCGAGGCGCAGGACAAGATGGATTCGACCGACCGCAAAATGCAGGATTTCGCCGTGCGCTCCGGCCAGCCGGTCAAGGATGCGATCGATCACATCGACCGGAGCGCCGAGCAGGGCCTGCAATCGCTGAGCCGTTATGGGCAAGGCTTGCAGGAACAGCTTGGCCGCTTGCAACAATTCTCGAGCCAGGTCGGCGGCATGGGGCAAGAGCTTGGCCGCGTGACGGTCGAAACCCTGACTTCGATCGAGCAATTGAGCGTCCGTTTCACCTCGGCCCGCAGCGCGCAGGAAGACACCGCGCGCCAGACGCTCGACCAGTTCGCGTCGATGGCCGATCGCTTGCAGCGCGAAGTCGCGGGCCTCGGCGACCAGACCTCGCAAGCCGTTACGACCCTCCAGCACGCCGCCGCCAAGGTCGGCGAGCAATCGCAGCAGCTTTTGCAGGACGCGCAGAATTCCGGCGCGCAGATGCAGACCGTCACCTCGGCCTTGCAAAACGAGGCCAGCCAGATCCGCTCGATCCTGCAAAAGCAGGCCGACGATCTCGGCGCCGACCTTTCGCGCGCGGAAAAGCAATTTGCGGTGCTGGGCGATGCGCTCAAGCAGCGCACCGACGCGGCCTATACCCTGCTCGACCGTGTGGCCGTGCATTACAACGAGGTCACGCGCGCGGCCGCGGTTGATCTCGACGCCCGTATCGAGCGTTTCGAGGAAACCGCCGAAAAGGCGCAAAGCCGCGCGGAAAGCTTTACCGCCGCGCTTACGCAGCAACTGAGCGTGATCGGCAACGGCGCCGCGCAACTCGATACCAACGCCGCCACGGTCGCCGCTTCGGGCGGCAAGGCGGTCCAGCAACTGGCGACCGTCGCCGAGAAACTGGCCATTACCCACGAAGCGGCCAACACCAATGCGCAGCAAACGCTGGCGCGGCTTGAGGAATCCAACAACGCCTTCCTGCGCCAGAGCGGCAGCCTCGCCGAGGCGGCGCAGACTTCGGTCACCCTGATCCAGAAGGCCGGCATGACCTTCGGCGAGCAGGCCGGCAAGATGCTCGATACCAGCCACCAGACCGAGCAGCATATCCGCAACCTGACGGCCTCCACCATGGCTCTCTCGGAACAGTCGGGCCAGATCCGCACCAGCATGGAACAGCAGAACCAGCGTCTTTTGACGCAGCTCGGCGAAGCGGTCGCGCAACTGGAAGCCGGCGAACGTCAATTGCAACAGGCGGTGGCCGCCGCCACCGGCGGCGCCGACAAGGCCGCCACGCGTTTCGCGGAAATGACCGAAAGCGCCTCGACGCAACTGGCCGGCAGCGAGAAGGCAATCGGCGACATCGCCAATCGCGCCGAAAGCACCCTTGTCACGCTCGGCTCCAACATCGCCGAGCAAACCGCCGCGCTCACCCGCGCCGGCGAGCAATTGGGCGAGCAGCACCGCACCATCACCGCCGCCAACGAGAACCAGCGCACGCAACTGGTCGATCTGTTCGACAAGCTGGGCGGCGCGCACGAGCAGGCCTCCGAGGTCGCCGCGCGCACCATCACCCATCTCAACGAAGCCCTCGTGCAGATTCAACGCCACCTTGGCGCGCTCGGCGACCAGTCGCAAAGCGCCATCGCCAGTGTGCGCACCGCCAGTTCCGGCTTCGCCGACCAGTCCGGCATCCTGTTGCAGAACGCGCAGCAGGCCGAGCAGCAGGCGCGCACCGTTCTTTCCGTCACCTCGGCCTTGCAGGACCAGGCGCGGCAATTGCGCGAAGCCCTGCACGGCGAAACCGAGCGGACCAGCGATATGCTGGGCGGCCTGATCAGCAAGCTGTCGGTCGGCGGCATCGAAGTGCGCGATCTCGGCTCCAACACCGAGATGGCCCTCACCAGCCTGCAAAACAACCTCGCCCAGCAATCGATGGCGCTGACCGCGACCATGCAGCAGATCGGCGAGCGCCAACGTTCCTTGACCGTGGCGCTCGACGCCCAGCGCGACGTGCTGAACGGCCTCTTGAGCCGCCTGAACCTCGCGCAGGACGAAACCGCCGCCACGGCCGAGCGCACCGCCGCCCGCCTCGGCGACGGCACCCAGCAAATCACGCGGCAGCTTGAAAGCATCGAGGAGCAGGCCAAGGACACGCTGGCCAGCGTGAATGCGGCCAGCACCGGCTTTGCCGACCAGGCCGGCTCGCTCGGCCTCCATGCCCAGCAGGCGGAACAGCAGATGCGCGCGGTGCTTTCGGTCACCGCCGGCATGCAGGAGCAGGCCCGCCAGATGCGCGAGCAGATGCAGGGCGAAACGTCGCGCGTGATCGAGCAGATGAACGCGATCATCGCGCAATTGGAGAACGCCGGCAGCACCTTGAAGCAGCAAAGCGGCGCCGCCGTCCACATCATCGACCAGTCGGCCATGCAGGTCGAAACCGCAACCCGCGCCAGCGGCGAGCAATTGCAGAAATACGCCGACAATTTGGCCGAGGCCGCGCGCCAGACCGATGCGCGCCTCGAAGGCAGCGACGAGAAATTGCGCGGGCATCTGCGCCTCGTCACCGAGGCCGGCGAACAGGCCGAGCGGCAGGCGCGCCAGATGGCCGAAGCCTCCGAGCAGGCGGTCGGCCGCATCGCCGAATTGCGCACCGGCATGGCCGACAGCGACCAGGAAGGCCGTACGCTCCTCACGCAACTCGGCATCCGCATCGACGAGGTCAAGGCCGCGCTGCAAAGCGAGCTTCAGCGCTTTGCCGACGCATCCGAAACGGCGGCCCGGCAAGTGGTCGCCGCCGCCGAGGGCCTCACCGGCCAAAGCGACATCCTGCGCGCCAATTTGGCCAGTTCCGAATCCGCACTCGGCGAAGCCGCGCAACTGGTGCGCGACGAAACCGTGCAAATCCCGGCCACCCTCGATCGCAGCACCTCGCAAATCCAGGCCGCCGTCGCGGTGCTCAAGGAACAGGCCAAGGACGCCGACCAGACGCTGGTCGGCACCGCCGATCGCTTTATTTCCGTCACCGGCAACGCCCGCGCGGCGCTGGCCGACGAAATGCGCCACATCGGTGCGGCGGTGGCCGAGGCCGACCAGACACTGCGCCAGTACAACGCCTCGTTGGCGACGCAAGTGGGCGATATTAAGGGCAGCATGGGCGAAATGTCGGCCGGCCAGAAGGAATTGGTCGCGGCGGCCAGCAGCAGCATGGCGCATCTGGCGCAGGCCAGCGACCGCCTCACCCAGTTACGCGGCGAAGCGGCCGTCACCGCCGAAAAGCTGGCGCAGGAATTCGGCACGCTCGAAGCGCGCGCCACCGCCGCCAGCCGCAATCTCGCGCAGGCCGGCGACGGCGTCGCCCGCCACATCGAGGAATTGGGCTCGGTGGCGCAGGCGGCCGAAGGCAAATTGCTGTCGGCGTCCAGCACTTTCCGCGAGCAGCTGGAACGCATCAAGGGCGGTGTGCAGGGCCAGATCGACGACATCAACCGCGGGCTCATGCAAATCACCGCGCAACTGGAACGCACCGGCTCGGCCCTGCGCTCGACGACGGCCGGCACCGTCGCCGATGTCGAGAAAATCTCCCAGCGCTTCGACCAGACCAGCAAGGAAGCGGCCGCGCAACTGGTCGACAAGACCGCGCGCATGCGGGTTTCGACCGAGGAAGTGGCCAAGCTTTTGTCCGGCTTCGGTGATCAGCTCGACGTGCTGCTGGACCGCCTGTCGATGGCCGGCGACGGCATCAAGCGCCATGAGGGCGACCTCGTGGGGCAGATGCAGACGGCGCTTACCCATCTCGGCTCGGTCGCCGAACGGCTCGAAACCAGCCGCAAGCTGGCCGGCAATGTCAGCGAGCAGGCGGTCGCGCGCCTGTCGGAAGTTTCGGGCGTGCTGGAAAAGCAGATGGCCTCGATCTCCGACGGTTCGCAGACCATCACCGGCCTCCTGCGCAACGTCAATCAGGTGTGCGGCGACCAGACGCAATCGCTCGGCAAGGGCGTGAGCGAGGCGCAGACGCAGGTCCTCGCCATGAACAAGTCGGTCGAGGACATGCAGCAACGCACCGACCGCCTGCGCGTGTCGCTCAAATTGCAAGGCGAGGAATTGATGAACGCGCTGGCGCAAATCCAGCGCCAGCTGGCCGAAACCGGCGACGCCATGGCCGAAACCGTCGACCATGTGTTGCAGGATCAAGCCGCGCAAAGCATGAAGAAAATCGGGTAATCAGAAGGTAGAAGGCAGGTATCGGGTTATCGGGCGATGGCCCGATAAAGCTTTTCCGATCCTTCCTATTTGCGCCCGGCTATCGGCTCGACCGAAAACTTCACCACCGTCAGATCGTCGCCGCTAGCCGAGGTCGCGATGCTCAACTGCTCCTTGCCACGCCGCCAGCGATGCGCGCCAGCCGCTTTCCATCCCAGTTGCGGCAGGCTGCGGTCGTAGAAGTGATCGACGGCGGCAGGCGTGACCGCCCCTTGCGCGGTGGTTTCGGCAATGCGGCCTTGCGCGGTGTCGAACAGAACATCCTGGTCGCCGACGGTTTTGAGTCCCGGCATCAGCGGCAGATCGCTAATGGTGGTGGTAAACTGGGTTCCGCCTTCCTTGGCCGGGGTGGTCGCCTGATTGACCGGCAGTGCCGAAGCCGGCGCGGCAAAGGCCAAGGACAGGGCGGCCAAGGCGCCCGCGAAAGCGAGTCTGGGAAGATGGTTTTTCATGCCGGGAAGCTAGCGCAGCTTGCGCCGCCCGGCAACTGTGTCGGTGCCGCGCCTATTTTTGCTTGCGCGGGCAAAAGAAGGTCGAGCGGCCGCCTTGCGCCATGCGCCGGACGCCGCCGGTCTTGGCGGTATCGCACACGCAGCCGGGGCAGCATTGCCCTTCGCGGTCATAGACCGCAAAGTGGTGCTGGAAAGTGCCAAGCTCGCCCGAGGCCTGCCGGTAATCGCGCAGGCTTGAGCCGCCGGCCCTGATCGCCGCGCGCAGCACCTTTTTGATCGCCGGCGCCAGCTTGGCCCATTGCGGTTTTGTCAGCTTGCCGGCTTTCCTGCGCGGATCGATGCCGGCGTAAAAGAGGGCCTCGCAGGCGTAGATATTGCCGATGCCGGCGATCAGGCGCTGATCCAGAAGGGCGGCCTTGACCGAGGTTTTCTTGCCCTTGAAAATGCCGGCCAGAAAAGCCGGCGTCAATTGCGGCTCCAACGGCTCGGCGCCGAGCGCGCGCAAAAGCTTGTGTTTCGGCAGATTTTTATTGGCGGCCAGGTCGCACAGGCCGAAACGGCGCGGATCGTTGAAGCGCAGCGTGACGCCGTTGTCGAAATGGAAAACGAGGTGATCGTGCTTGCCGGGCGGTTTTTTATCGCCGTGCGACAGGACCATGCGCCCCGACATGCCGAGATGGAGAATCAGGGTTTCGCCTTTGTCGAGGGCGATCAGGATATATTTGGCGCGCCGCTTGATGCCCTCGATCCGCCGGCCCTTGAGACGTGCCGGCAGGTTCTTGGGCAGGGCGGTGCGCAAATCGCCGCGATGCTGCTCGATGTCGATAAAGCGCGCGCCGCTCAGGGCCTTTTTTAGGCCGCGCACCACAGTTTCGACTTCGGGCAGTTCGGGCATGAGGTGCTAGTGGCTAGGTGCTAGTTGCTAGGATTAACATCCGGAATGCCGGGATCATTATGCATATATGGCCACTAATGCTAGTCTCGAAATCTGACTCTGCTAGCACCCAGCCACTAGCACTTAGTACCTCATATCCGAATGCCAAACCTCAAACCCCAAACCTCAAACCCCGAATCCCGCTTTTTCGGCTTCCGCCGCGTGACGCCTGAAGAGAAAACCGGGCTGGTGCGCGAGGTGTTCGCCTCGGTGGCCCAGCGCTACGACCTGATGAACGACGTGATGTCGGGCGGCCTTCATCGCCTGTGGAAAGACAGGCTGGTGCGGATGATGACGCCAAAGCCGGGGCAGGTCATTCTCGACGTTGCCGGAGGTACCGGCGATGTTGCTTGCCGTTGCGCGCGACGCACCGAAGGCAAGTCGCGCATCATCGTTTGCGACATCAACCCGGCGATGCTCGAACGCGGCAAAGTGCGCGCCGTCGATCAGGGAATTTTGCAAGGCATTGAATGGACCGCCGGCAATGCCGAAGCCTTGCCGTTGCCGGCGCGCGGCGTCGATATTTATTGCATCGCCTTCGGCTTGCGCAACGTCACGCATATCGACAAGGCGCTTTCGGAAGCCGTGCGGGTCCTGAAACCCGGCGGGCGTTTTTTCTGCCTCGAATTCAGCCCCGGCGTGGCGCCTTCGCTCAAGCCGTTTTACGACCGGTATTGCCTTGAGGTTTTGCCGCGCCTCGGCGCGCTGATCGCCAAGGACCGCGCCGCTTACCAATACCTGGCCGAAAGCATCCGCCAATTCCCGCCGCAGGCGGTTTTGGCAAAACGCATGGCTACCGCCGGCCTTGCGCAGGTCACATGGCATAATCTCAGCGGCGGCATCGCCGTCATTCATTCGGGTTGGAAACTTTAAGCGGCGGCGGCTTCGGGCCCGCAATCGGCGATCAAGGGCTCATAGCCAAGCGCGCGGATGAATTTGAGCAAATCCCCGGAACGGATCACGGTCGAGGCGGCGTTGTGCAGCGGATGGAAATTGATCCGCTCGGCCTTCGGCAAATCCTCGTCGATAATGACGGTCACGCGTTTTGCCGCGTCGTTCATGAGAGCAAACGGCGTCACCGAGCCGGGCGCGATGCCCAGAATCTCAAGCAATAATTCCGGCTTGCCGAAGGAGAAGCGCGCCGCGCCAAGGCGCTTTTCGAGCCGGTTGAGATCGGCGCGTTTCTCGGCCGGCATCAGCGCCAGCCAGATTTTGCCCTTCTTGTCCTTGAGGAACAGGTTCTTGCAGTGGAG
>DATKSH010000111.1:0-9398 GCA_035531735.1 Alphaproteobacteria bacterium | reverse complement strand
TAACGCGACGCTGCAACTTCTTACCGTTTTTGGCCGGCTCCGACCGCTTCGCCGACCGATTTAAATCCGTCGCGTTGCAAAAGCGCGGCGAGGCCGCGCTTGATGCGCTTCACAAGGCCCGGCCCTTCGTAAATGAGTGCCGTGTAAAGCTGCACGAGGGAAGCACCGGCGCGGATCTTGGCATAGGCGTCGGCGCCGCTGAAAACGCCGCCCACGCCGATCAAGGGGATTTTGCCCTGCGTGAGCTTGTACATTTCCCCCAATACGCGGGTCGAAAGCGCGAACAAGGGCTTGCCCGACAATCCGCCTGCTTCGCGCGCCGCATTTTCCGGCAAAGCGCCGGGACGGCTGGTCGTGGTGTTGCCGACGATCAGGGCATCGACGCCGGAGGCCAAGACCACCTCGGCGATGTCCTGCATTTGCGCTTCGCTCTGGTCGGGTGAAATTTTGACCAGCACGCGCGGCTTTTTCGCCGGCGCGCCGCGCGCCTCCATCACCCGCGCCAGCAATTGGGATAATTGCTCGCGTCCTTCGAGATTACGCAGGCCGGCGGTGTTGGGGCAGGAGATGTTGACGGTGACGAAATCGACATAGGGCGCGAATTTTTCGAGGCCGAGGCTATAGGCCGCGGCGGCGTCTTCGTAATGATTGCCCTTGGCGATGTTGACGCCGACCACGCCGCGCGTTTTTTGGCGCGCGGCCGTATCGCGCCATGCCGCCACGCGGCGCAAGCAGGCATCGAACCCGTCGCTGTTGAAATCGAAACGGTTGATGGCGCCCTCGGCTTCGGCCAGGCGAAAAAGGCGCGGGCGCGGATTGCCCGGCTGCGGCAATGGCACCACGCCGCCGCATTCGACGAAGCCGAAGCCGAAATCGAGGGTTTCCGCGATCACTTCGCATTGCTTATCGAAACCGGCGGCGAGGCCGAGGGGATTGGGAAAATCGAGGCCGCATACGGAGGTATGCAAAATATCCGGGTCTTGGCTTTTGTCCTTGGGCCCCAGGCCTTTTTTGAGCAGACTTATGGCGAGGCCATGGGCGGTTTCGGGATCGAGCCGGAAAAGGAGCGGACGCGCCAGACGATAAAAATCGATCCCGGCCAAGCCGTCGAAGCTCCGTTTTCGCATACCTTTGTCCGTTGCCCGATGAGAACGGGGACAAGAATGGCGCTTTGCCTCGCGGAATGCAACCAAAGCCGGCTTCGGCACGGAACGGAAAGAAGAGGCGCATGCCTAACCCGCGGCGATTCCTTGCCTCGTCATGCAAGGGCATGCCGGCCCGCTTTCCGGCACGTCGCTTGCGACGGGGAAAGCGTAAGCAGGACACATTCAACCAACGCCCTTAACGAGGAGAACATTTATGACGAAAGCCGTGAAAAACCGATCCGCTAAATCGGCTAAATCCGCCAAGCCGGCTGCCAGAAAGTCCGTCCGCCGTTTACGGGTTATCGAGGGCACGCGCCCCGACGGCGAGGACGATCCCTTGCCCGGCCGCCGGCCAAGCCGCGCTTTCAAGGCGGCTCTGGCCGCCGTCGGCCGGATGGGCCTGAAAAAGAAAGGCAAGGCCGGGTAAGGCGACAGACGGGGCAGATGAAGTGCGGAAGCCTGCGACGACTTCCCGCGCCGGCTCTTATTTTCTTGACGGGGATGGGAGTGAGGGGTTGGATGCCTCGGCTTGTTCCCGGTAGCCGAGGCGGTCGCATGATTATGGATGCCTTGATCGAGGCCTATGTGCTTCTGAAAAGAAGTTCGCGCCACGAGGCGCGCGAGGCCGTGCGCGCGCAATTCGGGGAAGGTGCGGCTGATCTCAGGTCCATCTATGCCGACGATCCCGTCTCCGCCGTTTCCGAGATGGATAAGGTAGAAGGACAGATGTTCCGCGCCCCCGCCGAGGTCTTGGCGCAGCTATGCTATCCTTTGCCCTCTTGGGCAAGGCGCTTGCGCCTTCGTGCACGGATGTCAGGCGTGGCGTAAGCGCTTTTCTACCCAAACATCTTCCCGTAACCGTCGAGCAGTTTTTTCAGCTTCTCCTCGGTTTCGGGCTTGAGGGCTTTGTCGGCGCGGATGGCGGCAAGGATGTCCGTGCTGCTGCCGCGCAGTTCGACCAGCAAGCCTTCCTCGTATTTTTGCACGTCCTCGATCTTGACCTTGTCGAGATAGCCTTTGACGCCGGCATAGATCGCGCACACCTGTTCCTCGACCGCGAGAGGCGCGTATTGCGGCTGTTTCAAAAGTTCGGTCAGGCGCCGCCCGCGATTGAGCAGCCTTTGCGTGGCGGGGTCGAGATCGGAAGCGAATTGCGAGAAGGCTTCCATTTCGCGGAACTGCGCCAGTTCCAGCTTGATCGAACCGGCCACCTGCTTCATCGCCTTGATCTGCGCGGCCGAGCCGACGCGGCTGACCGAAAGGCCGACATTGATGGCCGGCCGCACGCCCTTATAAAACAACCCGGTTTCGAGGAAGATCTGCCCGTCGGTGATCGAAATCACGTTGGTCGGAATATAGGCCGAAACGTCGCCGGCCTGCGTTTCGATGACCGGCAATGCCGTCAGGGAACCGCCGCCATGTTCGTCGCTCATCTTGGCCGCGCGCTCCAGAAGGCGCGAATGGAGATAGAACACGTCGCCCGGATAGGCTTCGCGGCCCGGCGGGCGGCGCAGCAGAAGCGACATCTGGCGATAGGCCACGGCTTGCTTGGACAAATCGTCATAAACGATCAGCGCATGCATGCCGTTGTCGCGGAAAAATTCGCCCATCGCGCAACCGGTATAAGGGGCGAGGAATTGCAAGGGCGCCGGCTCCGACGCCGTCGCCGCGACGATGATCGAATATTGAAGCGCGCCAGCGTCCTCCAGCGTCTTGACGATCTGCGCCACGGTGGAGCGTTTCTGGCCGATGGCGACATAGATGCAGTAAAGCTTCTTGCTTTCGTCCGCGCCGCCGTTGGCCGCTTTCTGGTTGATGAAGGTATCGATGGCGACCGCCGTCTTGCCGGTCTGGCGGTCGCCGATGATCAGTTCGCGCTGGCCGCGCCCGACCGGCACTAAGCTGTCGATGGCCTTGAGGCCGGTTTGCATCGGCTCGGACACGGATTTGCGCGGAATGATGCCGGGCGCCTTGACCTCGACGCGCGTCATCTTGACGTCCTTGAGTGGGCCCTTGCCGTCGATGGGATTGCCGAGTGCATCGACCACGCGACCGAGCAAGCCCCTGCCGACCGGCACTTCGACGATGGCGCCGGTGCGTTTGACGATGTCGCCTTCCTTGATCGCGCGGTCGTTGCCGAAAATCACCACGCCGACATTGTCGGATTCGAGATTCAGCGCCATGCCTTTGACGCCGTCGGAAAATTCGACCATCTCGCCGGCCCGCACATTGTCGAGGCCATAGACGCGCGCGACGCCGTCGCCGACCGAGAGGACCTGCCCCACTTCGGCGACTTCCGCCGCCGCGCCGAAGCTGGCGATCTGCTGCTTCAAAATCGAGGAAATCTCGGATGCGCGAATGTCCATCAGGCGGCTTCTCCCGTTTGCGATTTGAGCCGGCGTTCCATGCGCGCCAGCTTGCTTTTGACCGAAGCGTCGATCAGTTTCGAGCCCAGCTTGACCACCATGCCGCCGAGCAGGCTTTTGTCCTCGGTGATGGACGTATGCACCTTGCCGCCGGCCAAGGCCCGCAATTGCTCGGCGAGCCGTTCTTCCTGCGCCGGCGTGAGCGCCGCGGCGGTGCGCACCTCGGCGGTGAATTCGCCGCGCCGTGCGGCCAATTCATCGAGGAACATATCGCATATCGGGCCGAGCAGGGAAAGCCGTCGGTTTTGCGCGATAAGGGCAAGGAAATGGACGGTCAGGGCTTGCCATTTGGCTTGCGCCGCGACATTGCGCACGGCTTCGATCCGTTGCTTGCGGTTGAGATTGGGATTGCCGGCCAGCGCATGGAAGGCGGCGCTATCGCGGGCGAGGGATCTCAGCGTGCGCAGATCCTCCGCCACCGCGTCCAAGGCTTTTTGCTCGGCCGCCAGTTCATACAGCGCGCCGGCATAGCGGCGGGCCAAAACAGCGGGGGCTCCGGCGATGATGGGGGCGGGGTCGTGCGGCACGCATTCCTCTTAAGGTTAAGGGGCGCGGCTAAAGCCCTGATTCCCAAGCCGCGCCCGGAATAGCAGAGCAAAACCGGGGTTGCAACTAATATGGGGGTTTTCCGCGAGGCAAAAAACCGATACTTAATGAGCCTAATTATTCGGAGCTTCTTTTATGATTCCCATAACAACGAATAGAAAGCCCCTCCTTCTGCCCGGGGAATACATCATCCAGCATAACGATAACGATTTTCCCGATGGAACGCCAAGCTCGAGTTCCATCTGGCATCCGATGTCCCCTTTGCTATGTCGGCATGGTGTCCGATCGATAGCCGGCATGGATTTGCGCAGCCGTGCGCTGAACGATAATCAGGGAACCATGAGGCGTTTTTTTGCCTTGCTGGGACGCAGTCTCGCGAGACGAGCATCGTTCACCTCCCCAAATCTACAACCGAAACCGGGCATACCGCGCGCCGCTTTTGGCGGACGGCGCAGCTATAATTCGTGCGAACCCGTAGTCGTAGATCCGCGCTAGGCGGCTAACCTTGCCGTGCCTGCGCAATCGTAGGATAATATTCCCATGCCCCTCAAGCATGCGGATATCTGGCGCGCCATCGACCGGCTCGCCGAACGGCACAAGCTGTCGCCCTCGGGCCTTGCCAGAAAGGCCGGCCTGAGCCCGACCGTCTTCAATCCCTCCAAGCGCGCCGCCAACAACCGCAAGCGCTGGCCCTCGACCGAGAGCATCGCCAAGATTTTGCAAACCACCGGCGCTTCGCTCGGCGAATTCGTCGCGCTCGCCGGCAACGGTGCGGCGCCAGCGGTTTTGCCGCTGCTCGGCCTTGCGCAAGCCGGGCGCGCGGGCGCGTTCGATGAGGACGGCAAGCCTTCCGGGCGCGGCTGGGACCAGATGCGGTTTCCCGATTTGCGCGACCCGCACGCCTTCGTTCTGGAAATTAACGACAAGGGAGCGGAGCCGCTTTACCGCGCGGGTGACCGCATCGTGGTTTCGCCGGCCGAAAAGCCGCGCCGCGGCGACCGCGTCGTCCTGCGCAGCCAAAAAGGTGCGGTGATGATCGGGCAGTTAGGCCGCGAAAGCGCGCAGAAAGTCGAATTGATTTCGCTCAATCCGGCTTTTCCGCCGGTCACGCTTTCCCCGCGCGAGATCGAATGGATGTACCGGATTGTATGGGTGAGCCAGTGATCATGAGGTTCGTCATGCCCGCGCTTGGCGCGGGCATCCACGTTTTTCTTTGTTTTAAGACATGGATGGCTGGGACAAGCCCGGCCATGACGCCGCTGAAAGGTCAACCACGTAAAAGCCAGATGACAGATAGCGAAAGGAGCAATATAAACAAATCATGACAAGACTTCCGCCTGATATAATGGGGCTTCAACATCAATCGACGAAGATTGACAACCGTCCTCCGCCTTCCGAGGACGAAGCCTCGCGCCGCCTCGCGCGGCTCGAAAAGCTGGCGGAAAAATTCGGCGATCCTTACCGCACCGTCACATTCGACAGGACCCACGCGGCCGCCGAGGTCAAAAAGCAATTTGCCGATCTCAAACCCGGCGACAAGACCGACAAAACCGTGCATGTCGCGGGGCGCATCATGGCGATCCGCAACGACGGCATGTTCATCGACATTCTCGACGACAGCGACCGTTTGCAGGTTTTCAACGACACCAAGCATGCAAAGCCGGAACGCAAGGAGCTTTTGAAGCTGCTCGACCTCGGCGACATTATCGGCGTCAAGGGCCTCGTGCGCCGCACGCCACGCGGCGAGATCACCGTCGATGCGGCGGAGATTCAACTTTTGGCCAAGGCGCTCGAACCGCCGCCGGAAAAATTCCACGGCCTGAAGGATGTCGATCATCGTTTTCGTCGCCGCGAACAAGACTTGGTCGCGACCCCGCGCACGCGCGAGGTTTTGCGCGCGCGCTATAAAATGGTTGCAGCGATCCGCCGTTTCCTCGATGACAAGGGTTTTATCGAAGCGGAAACGCCGGTGTTACAGACGCTGGCCGGTGGTGCCTTGGCCAAGCCGTTCGTCACCCACCACAACGCGCTCGATATTCCGCTTTATTTGCGCATCGCTACCGAACTGCATCTGAAGCGCCTCGTCATCGGTGGCTTGTCGGACAAGGTTTATGAAATCGGCCGGTTGTTCCGCAACGAAGGCCTGAGCCCGCGCCACAACCCGGAATTCACCACCATCGAGCTTTACCAGGCCTATGTCGATTTCACCGCCATGATCGAGATGACCGAGGCCATCATCCAGCATGTGGCGATGACGCTACACGGCACGACGAAGATCAAATTCGCCGATGTGGAGCTTGATTTCACGCCGCCGTTTCCGCGCAAAAGCATGCTCGATCTCGTCAAGGAGCATGCCGGCCTCGATCTCGGCGCTATCGCCGACCCCGAACAGGCGCGCGCCGCGGCGGCCAAAATCGGCGTCGCGACCGAGCCCGGCACAAGCTGGGGGCAAGTAGTCGAAGCGGTGTTCGGCGAAAAGGTCGAGGACAAATTGATCCAGCCGATCCATGTCATCGATTTGCCGAAGGAAATCTCGCCTCTGGCCAAGGCGTGGCCCGACCGGCCGCATGTGGCACAGCGTTTCGAGACTTATGTCAATGGCTGGGAAATCGCCAATGCTTTTTCGGAGCTCAATGATCCGCGCGAGCAGCGCGCGCGCTTTCTTGAACAGGCCGAGCAGAAACGCAAACCCGACGAGCCGCCGCATCCGATCGACGAGGAATTTTTGACCGCGATGGCCTTCGGCATGCCGCCGATGGGCGGGCTTGGCATCGGCCTCGACCGTCTCGGCATGCTGATGACTGACAGCCAATCGATCCGCGAGGTGATCGCCTTTCCGACCATGAAGCCGCTGGATTAGTTGCTGGGTGCTAGCTGCTAGCTGCTAGGGAAGTTAATTTGGTATTTGGAAAGAAAATTGGGTAATGATTAGACCATCCTTGCATTTAGCCGCCTAGCAACTAACCACTAGCAACTAGCAACTAGATGGCCAAGCCATCCGACCTCTACCAAGGCAACGACTGGCTGACCTATCGCTGGCCGGTGGCGCAGGCGTTCGACACGCTCGATCGCATCAGGGATTTGTGTTTGCAAATCCCGGTCGCCGGCGCGCCGGGGCCGGCCATGGCGCCGCCGCGCTATGACCTGCCGGCCGAGGAGATCGCCGATTTGTTCCACTACGTCGCCGAGTTGTGCGACGATTTGGCCGGCGAGCTTGATGCCGTGCAGGCCGATTTGTCGGCTTATTTAGCCAAAAGCTTCGCCCAGCGCTGGCTGGCCTTCGAGATGCGCCTCAACCTCGGCGAATTGCGCCGCCATACGGTGCAGGCGATGGGCGGCGTTGCGCCAACCAACGCGCTGGCCGGCATCCTCGTGGCGCTGGCGACCCGCATCAAGGCATTGCTCCGGCAAATCGATCAATAGGGCGGCTGGCCGGCCGCCGCGTGCGGGCTTGACAGACGGGCGCATGCCGCCGGATCATCCCTCTCCATGGCCGTCAAACCGAAGCGCAAAACCGTTTTCAAGCCGGAAAAGGCCGACTGGCGGCGCGTGGTCTTGATGCTGCTGGTACTGATTGCCGGCGTCTGGCTGGTCGTCACGATGGTGCGTTCGCGGCCGATGCCGGGCAAGTTGGTGTGCGACTCAGGGCCGGTCAGCGGCGATTCGCTAATCGCCTTCGGCCGCTGCCATCACGAATAAGTTTTATGCCACCCGGATATTCCCGAACTGCCACGGATCGGAGGCATCGACGTCTTCCGGGAACAGGGGATTGCGGTCCTTGAGCGGCGTCCAGTCGCCCCACACGCCGACCACCTCGCCGAGATAGGGCGTCATGATGTCGAGCGCGCGTTCGAAATCCATGTCTTCGGGCTCGGCGACGCCGCAGCGCGGATTTTCGATCGCCCAGATAACGCCGGCCAAAACCGCGACCGTCACTTGCAGCGAAGTGGCGTTGTTGTAGGGCGCGAGCGCCCGCGCCTGCTCGATGCTGAGGCGCGAGCCGTACCAATAGACGCCTTTCGCATTGCCCATCAGAAGCACGCCAAGCTCGTCGATGCCGGTGACGATGTCTTCGACGATCAGGCGCTTCTTCGTCTGCAAATGGCCGTTCTTGCCGTTGAGCTCGTGCATGGACAGAACCGCGCCGTCGCACGGGTGATAGGCGTAATGCACGGTCGGGCGGTAAACCGCCTTGCCGTTCTCGCGCACGGTATAATAATCGGGCGTCGAGATCGATTCGCCGTGGGTGATGAGGAAGCCCTGATAGGGGCCTTCGAGCGGCGTCCAGCTGCGCACGCGCGTGGCATAGCCCGGCCGGTCGAGATAAATGGCGGAATCGCACCCGAAGCTGTGCCGGTGGCCGTCGGGCGGCAGGGCTTTTTCGTGCGTGCCCCAGCCAAGCTCGGCTGGCTGGGAGCCTTCGCTGTAAAAACCATCGATCGACCAGGTGTTGACAAACTCGCCCGGCTCCTTGGGTGCGGCGGCCACTTGCGTGTCGCGCTCGGCGACATGGATCGCCTTGATGCCGAGTTTTTGCGCGAGGCGCGCCCATTCTTCCCGGTTCGCCGGCTTGTTGGCTGGCGTGCCGGTGTCGCGCGCGATGTCGAGCAGGGCCTGCTTGATGAAATGCGAAACAAGCCCCGGATTGGCGCCGTGCGTGAGCAGGGCGGTCGGGCCGCCGGAAAATTTTTCGCGCAAGGACAGCGCGCTTTCACGCATGCCGTAATTCGATCGCTCCGAAGGCGAAAGACTGGGGTCGGTATAGCCGCCCGGCCATGGCTCGATGACGGTGTCGATATAAAGCACGTCTTTTTCGTGGCACAGTTCGATCAGGGCGGTGCTGGAAACATCGACCGAGACGTTGACCACGAAATCGCCCTTGCCAAGCCGCGCGCCCAGAACCTCGCGATAATTTTCCTTGGTTAGCGCGTGATCGATGAATTCGATGCCGTATTCCTCGGCTTCCTTGTGGCCGCGCTGATCGGCGGTGATAATCGTTATCTGTTCGGGCTTCACGTCGATATGGCGCAGGATCAGCGGCAAGGTGCCCTCGCCGATGCTGCCGAAGCCGATCATGACTATGCGGTTTTTAAAAGCGGCGTATTTTTTGTCCAAAGCCATTCCGTTCGATCCTTTATGATGTATGAAGCTGCCGGCGGGCGCGCCAGCGCCGCGGATTTTTCGCATAACCGATTTCAGCCGCCGGCGCGAATCATTTTTTCGCGCGGCCGCGATTCACGGCATGCCGGGTTCGTCGGCGCTATTGCGCGGCGGCGCGGTC
>DATKSH010000110.1:0-12431 GCA_035531735.1 Alphaproteobacteria bacterium | reverse complement strand
CATGGACGGCAACGGGCGTTGGGCCAAGGCGCGCGGCTTGCCGCGCACCTTGGGCCACCGCGCCGGCATCGAGGCGGTGCGCCGCACCGTCAAGGCCGCGCGCGAATTGCCGGTCAGCCACCTTACGCTCTACAGTTTTTCGGCCGAGAACTGGCGTCGCCCCCTGACGGAAATCGAGGAGTTGATGGGCCTGCTGCGCTATTACCTGCGCAGCGAGTTGGCGACCCTGCACAAGGAAGGCGTGCGCATCAAGATGATCGGCGAGCGTGCAACGCTGCCGGCCGACATCGTCGATTTGATCGCCCACGCCGAGCAATTGACACAGGACAACAAGGCGCTGACGCTGACGCTGGCCTTGAGTTACGGCGGGCGGCAGGAAATCACCAACGCCGCCCAACGCATCGCAAGGGCCGTGGAGCGCGGCGAATTGCGGGCCGAGGCTATCGACGAGCATATGATGCAATCGTTCCTCACCACCGGCGGCATGCCCGATCCCGACCTCGTGATTCGCACCTCGGGCGAAAAGCGCATCTCCAATTTCCTTCTGTGGCAATCGGCCTATGCCGAATTCGTTTTCTTCGACGTGCTGTGGCCCGATTTCTCCGGCGCGCACCTGGCCGAGGCGATCGACGAATTCCAGCGCCGCGAGCGCCGCTATGGTGCCACCTCCATTCCCCGCGGGGCGTAACCGTCATCTTGCAACAGGAGTGTGGCCTTACCGTCAAATGCTGCCGAGTCCCCCTCCCGCTTGCGGGAGGGGTTAGGGGAGGGCAGTATCCTCACTTGCATGTCTCCTAACCCATCCAACCTCCGCCTGCGCTTGCTTTCGGCGCTGATCCTGATCCCGCCGGCGCTGGCCGTGGTTTATGTCGGCGGCTGGGCGTTCGCGGCGCTGGTCGCCGTTTTCGCCGGCATCGCGCTTTACGAATGGCTGCGCCTGGTCGATCCCGCCGTGCCGCACGGCGTCGTGGTTTTCGTCGTTACGGCTTTCGCCCTGACGATGGCAGGCGGCGCGTGGCAATCGCCGGGCTTCGGACTCGAACTCGGCGCGGTTTTTACCGCCGTGCTTTTTATCGTCGCCAGGCTTCATCGCGCCAAATCACCGCTATGGATCGCCTTCGGCCTGCCTTACCTGGCCGGTGGCGGCCTCGCGATGCTCTATCTACGCGGCGTGCCTGCGGCAGGCCTTGCCCTATCCCTTTATTTGCTGGCCGTGGTCTGGGGCACCGACAGCGGCGCTTTTGTCGCGGGCCGTTTAATCGGCGGCCCGAAACTGGCGCCGCGCATAAGCCCGAAAAAGACCTGGGCCGGCCTTTTCGGCGGTATGGCCCTTGCGGCCGCACTTGGCTATGCTGTGGCGCTGGGCTTGGGCGCGCGGCGGCCGCTTGTGGCCCTCGGCCTTGCCGTTATTTTGGCCGGTGTCGCGCAGGCCGGCGATTTGTTCAAGTCCGTGTTCAAGCGCCGGGCAGGGGTCAAGGAAAGCGGCACCCTGATCCCCGGCCATGGCGGCGCGCTCGATCGCATCGATGGCCTTGTATTGGCGGCAATGGTGTTGAGCCTGATCGAGGCGGTGATGGGCGATAACTTGGCGTGGTGGTAAGAAACTCTTTTAAATGAGCCTGATAATGAACGTCGTTCAAGCTAAGGTAAGACATGAAGAGGCAAAGGCGCTGAAGCGCCGCCGGGTGACGATTCTGGGCTCGACCGGCTCGGTCGGTTGCCAGACCATCGACCTGATTTCCCGCGCGCCGGGGAAATACGAGGTTGTCGCCCTCGTCGCGCGCCGCAATGTCGAAAAACTGGTTGAGCAGGCGCGGTTGTTGCGCCCCGAACTGGTCGTCATCGCCGACGACAGCCATTACGCCGCCCTGAAAGACGCATTGGCCGATACCAACATCGCCGTTTCCGCTGGCGCGCAAGCGGTGGTGGAGGCCGCCGAGGCCGACAGCGATTGGGTAATGGCCGCCATCGTCGGCGCGGCGGGATTGCCGGCGACGTTAGCGGCGACAAAACGCGGCGCGACGGTCGCCTTCGCCAACAAGGAAACGCTTGTGTGTGCCGGGCCCTTGATGATGAAGCTGGCCGCCGAAGCCGGCGCGCAATTGCTGCCGGTCGATAGCGAGCATAACGCGATCTGGCAGGTGTTCGATTTCGAGCGCCGGGAATCCATCGCGCGCCTGATCCTGACCGCCTCCGGCGGCCCGTTCCGCACCTTCACGCGCGAAGAGATGGCCAAGGTAACGCCGCAGCAGGCGGTCAAGCATCCCGTCTGGAATATGGGCGCCAAGATTTCCATCGACAGCGCCACGCTGATGAACAAGGCCCTCGAAGTGATCGAGGCGCGCTATCTGTTCGACATGCCGGGCGAGAAAATCGATGTGCTGGTCCATCCGCAATCGGTGATCCACAGCATGGTCGAATACGAAGACGGGTCGGTCCTTGCCCAAATGGGCACGCCCGATATGCGCACGCCAATTGGTTATACTTTGGCTTGGCCCGACCGCATGGCGACGCCGGCGGCGAAACTCGATCTCGCCAAGCTCGGCCAATTGACCTTCGAGGCGCCCGACGCGGCCAAATTCCCGGCTCTGCGCTTCGCGCGCGAGGCGATGAAAAAGGGCGGCACCGCGCCGGCCGTCTTGAATGCCGCCAACGAAGTCGCGGTGCAAGCGTTTCTCGACGGCAAGATCGGCTTCCTCGACATCGAGCGCATCAACGAAAGTGTCCTTAACGCGATCCCGGCCGCGTCCCTGACCGATCTTGATGTACTGCATGAAGCCGACCAAGAGGCGCGGGCGCATGCGCGGGAACGTGTCGGATCGTGCGGCGCTTAAGCGAGTAAAGCTCCCTGATCGGGAAATTCACACTCGCTTAACCATTTGGCCTATAATTGATTGGACATAAGTTCGCTTTTGTTTGATGTGCGAGGCTTGAAAAGGCGCTTTTTGCCGAACGCCTTGAAAATGCCGGGAAGCGGCAGCAAAGCGTTGACATATCGCACCAGCCAAGGCTCCGATGATCGAATACTATCTCCACGAGTTTCTTCAATACACGGCGCCGTTTCTCGCCGTGCTTGGCGTCGTGGTGTTCGTCCACGAATTCGGCCATTACTGGGTCGCGCGCCATTGCGGCGTGAAAATCGAGGTCTTTTCCATCGGCTTCGGCCACGAATTGTTCGGCTGGACCGACAAGGCCGGCACGCGCTGGAAAGTGTGCTGGCTACCGCTCGGCGGCTACGTCAAGATGTTCGGCGACGGCAGCGCCGCCTCGACGCCCGGCCAGACCGTCCACGACATGAACGACGATGAAAAGAAAATCTCTTTTTTTCATCAGCATGTCGATCGCCGCATGGCGGTGGTGGCCGCCGGCCCCTTGACCAACTATCTGTTCGCCATCGTCCTGATGTCGCTGTTGTTCATGCTGGCCGGCCAGCCATTCACGCCGCCGGTGGTCAACGGCGTGGTGAAGGGCGACGCGGCCGCGCGCGCCGGCCTCGACGTCGGCGACCGCATATTGACCATCGACGGCCATAGCATCGAGAATTTCGAGGACATCCAGCGCCTGGTCTCGCTCAATACCGGCACGCCGGTAACCATGCAGGTCGAGCGCAGCCATCGCCGGATGGCTTTCACCCTGACGCCCGATTTCGTCAAGGTGAAGGATATTTTCGGTGAAACGCAAAAACTCGGCCGCATCGGCATCCGCTCCGGTCCGCTCGAATACAAGATGCAGCCGCCGCTCGAAGCCATCCATCAGGCGACGTTGGAAACCTGGCAACTGACGGCCGCGACCCTGAAAGGCATCGGGCAGATCGTCACGGGCACCCGCAGCGCCGACCAGATCGGCGGGCCTTTGCGCATCGCCGATTTGTCCGGCCATGTCGCCAAGGAAGGCGGCGCGGCCTTCGTCTGGTTCATGGCGGTGATTTCGATCAATCTCGGCCTTATTAACCTCTTTCCGATTCCGTTGCTCGACGGCGGCCATCTGGCCTTTTACCTCGCCGAACGGTTGCGCGGACGCCCCCTCAGCGAGCGGATTCAGGCGGCGGGCGCCCATCTCGGCCTTTTCATGGTGCTTTCACTGATGGTTTTCGCCACGTGGAACGATCTTGTGCAACTAAAAGTAATTGCCTACCTTCGCGGTCTATTCTCCTAGACCAGGGACCCAAGCTTAATGTCGAAAAGACGGCCACGTGGACATGGCCTCGCGATTTTCGCGGGCCTGCTGATCGGTCTTGCCGCGCCTCCCTTGTGGGCGCAGCGGGCCGCGGCCCCGCCGTCCGACGCATCGTCCTTTCTCGGCGCGCCGTCGGTCCCGGCGCCGGCCTCCGCGCCGGTGTCGTCGGTTGAGGCCGAAGCGCCGCCGTCCTCGCCGGCCCTGCAAGGCGGTTTGATCGAAGACATCAAGGTCGAGGGCACCGAGCGCATCGAGCCCGACACCGTCACGTCTTATCTGCAGGTGGCCAAGGGCCAGCAGGCGACGCCGGAAAAGCTCAACGCCTCCTTGAAGGCGCTTTATGCCACCGGCCTGTTCGCCGACATCGATATGAGGGTCGAGGGCGCCACGCTGGTCGTCAAGGTCACGGAGAACCCGATCGTCAACCGGGTGATTTATCAAGGCAACGACGCGATCTCGAAGAAAGACCTTGAAAAAGAGGTACAACTCAAGCCGCGCCTCGTCTATACGCTGCCGCGCGTCCAGCGCGACGTGCAGCGCATCCTCGATCTCTACCGCCGGCAGGGCCGCTTCGCCGCCGAGGTGCAGCCCAAGCTGGTCAAGCTGCCGCAAAACCGCGTCAACGTGATTTTCGACATCACCGAGGGCGACCGTACCGGCATCGCCAGCATCAAGTTCGTTGGCAACAGCCATTTCGATTCCGACGAATTGCAAAGCGTCATCAGTACCCGCGAAACCGCGTGGTGGCGCTTTTTCTCCAACACCGATTATTACGATCCCGACCGCCTCGCCTATGACCGCGAGCTGTTGCGCCGTTTCTATCTCAACCACGGCTATATCGATTTCCGCGTGCGCTCGGCGGTGGCCGAGTTGACTCCCGATCGCGCGGATTTCTTCATCACCTTCACGCTCGACGAAGGGCCGCGCTATAAATTCGGCAAAATCGCGATCAAGAGCGAGATCAAGGGCCTTAACGGCGAAACGCTGCGTCAATACCTCACCACCCACAAGGGCGACTGGTACGACGCCGACATGGTGCAGAAATCGATCGTCGCCCTGACAACCGTGCTTGGCGACCGGCAATACGCCTTTGCCACCATCACGCCGCAACTCGACCGTGACAAGAAGCATCACATCGTCAAGCTGACCTACGACATCAAGCAGGGCGCGCGCGTCTATATCGGGCGCATCGAAATTCGCGGCAACACCCGCACCATCGACAAAGTCATCCGCCGCGAGATGCTGCTGGCCGAAGGCGATCCGTTCAGCTCGACCTTGGTCGAGCGTTCGGAGCAACGCCTCAAGGACCTCAATTTCTTCAAGACCGTCACCGTCAAGCCGGCCAACGGTGCCGAGCCGGACCGCGCCAATCTCGACGTCAACGTCAAGGAAAAATCGACCGGCGAGGTCGCGGTCGGCGCCGGCTTCTCCTCGACCGACGGCCCGTTGGGCGACTTCACGATCCATGAAAGCAATTTCATGGGCCGCGGCGAGGACGCACGCTTCACGGCCACCATCTCCGGCATTACGCGCGAACTGGCCACTAGCTTCACCGACCCCTATTTCATGGATCGCGACCTGTCGGCCGGCGTCGACCTGTTCCACGTCGAAACCGACTATCAGAGCTTCAGTTCCTATAACGAAGCCAGCTCCGGCTTCAATTTGCGCCTCGGCTATCCGCTGTCGCAGCACTTGCGCCAGCAAATCAATTACACCTTCCATTACGATTCGATCACCAACGTGCCGTCCGATGCCTCGCTGTTCATCCTCGACCAGCAAGGCTCCTCGACCACCTCGGCTTTCGGGCAGGAACTCGATTACGACACCCGCGACAGCAAGCTCGACCCGACCAAGGGTTACCTGCTGCATTTCAACAGCGATGTCGCCGGCGCCGGCGGCTCGCGCAAATATGTACGCCTCAAGGTCGGCGGTACGCAATATTACCCGCTGACCGACAGCGACAAGTGGATCGTGTCCGGCACCGCCGAGGCCGGCCAGATCTGGAGCCTCGCCGGCGATACCATGATCAACGAGCGCTTCTTCCTTGGTGACGACACCTTGCGCGGTTTCCAATATGCCGGCGTCGGCCCGCGCGATTTGTCCGACCCCAACCAGGACGCCCTCGGCGGCAACCGCTTCGCGCGCGCGACCATCGATCTCGCGACGCCGACGCCGTTCCCGCCGGAACTCGGCCTCAAGGGCCATATCTTCTCCGACGCCGGCATTCTCGGCAGCGCGCCGGTCAGCGCGGCGCCGGCCGGCGACGTGATCGCCAACGACGAAAGCCCGCGCGTCAGCGTCGGCCTCGGCCTGACATGGGATTCCCCGTTCGGCCCGCTGCGGCTGGACTTCGCCGAGCCGGTCGTTTACAAGAGTTACGACAAAATTCAGCACATTCATTTCAGCTTCGGCGCCAAATTCTGATCGGCGCGGCGCGGTGCGGCCGGCCCGGCCGGATCGGAAAGGGGGCACGGATGTCGGTTGTTTATCGCCTGATGCGGGCGGGTTGCGTGGCGGGATTGGCGCTGGCCCTTGGCGTCGCCCCGGCCGGCGCCGCGCCTAAAACCGGCGCTTCCCTGCCAAGCCCCGTGATTGCGGTCCTCGACGTGCAGCGCATTTTGCAGGAATCGCTGGCGGCCAAAAGCGTCCAGCAGCAGCTTGAAACCCAGCGCGCCAAGTTTCAGTCGGAAACCGACAAGGAGGAAGACGGCCTGCGCAAGACCGAGCAAGGCCTCAGCCATGCGCGGGCGCATCTAGGCCCCGCCGCCTATGCCGCGCGCCAGCAGGAATTGAGCCGCCGCCTGATGGCCGTCGAAAACCATGTGCAAGACCGCCGGCACCGGCTCGACGAGGCTTTCACCAATGCGATGGACACCGTGCGCGACAGCCTGCTCGCCATCGTCAAGGACGTCGCCCATGAACGCGGCGCCAACATCGTGCTGGTCAAGCAGCAAACCCTCTGGATGAACAGGGATTTCGACATCACCGGCGAGGTTTTGAAGCGCCTCGACCAGAAATTGCCGCAGGTAGCCGTCAATGTGGTCCCGGATAAGGCCCCGGCCAAGGCAAAATGACCGCCAAAACCCGCGTGCAGGCTATTGAAAAGCCGCCGCCGCTCTGGCTAAATAACGGCAAAATGCAGTGGGCCCAAACACTCGGCCCCCGGACTTAAAGTGCCCCGTGAAAAGGGACGTGGAGTTTCTATGAACAAGCCAAAACCGGCCGCCGGCAAGGCCGACGAAATCGACATTGCCGGTATCATGGAGCGGATTCCGCACCGCTACCCGATCCTCCTGCTCGACCGGGTGGTCGACGTCGTCAAGGGCGAAAGCTGCACCGGCATCAAGAACGTTTCGGCCAACGAGCCGGTCTTTCAGGGTCATTTTCCCGGCCATCCGATCATGCCGGGCGTGCTGCTGGTCGAGGCAATGGCGCAAGCCTCGGCCACGCTCGTGGTTGCCTCGCTCGATGGCGTGACGTCGAAAACGCATTTGGTCTATTTCATGTCGATCGAAAGCGCCCATTTCAGGAAGCCGGTGGTGCCCGGCGACCAGCTTCACATCAAGGTCAAGAAGGAACGCCAGCGCGGCAATATCTGGCGCTTCCGCGGCGAAGCCTATGTCGAGGGTGCCTTGTGCGCCGAAGCCGTTTACACCGCCATGCTGGTGCCCAATGCCGATACCGACAGCGAAGCCGCGGCTGCCGCCGAGTAACGCGGCCGCGGCCGGCATCCATCCCACCGCCGTCATCGACCCGGCGGCCGGGATCGGCGCGCGCGTCGCCATCGGCCCTTATTGCGTGATCGGTCCCCATGTGAAACTCGGCGACGGCGTGCGCCTCGTCGCGCATGTGGCGATCGAGGGTCGCACGGAGATCGGCGAAAACACGGTGATTTATCCCTTCGCTTCGCTCGGCCATCCGCCGCAGGATTTGAAATACAAGGGCGAGCCCTCGCGGCTCGACATCGGCGCCCATTGCCAGATCCGCGAGCATGTGACCATGAGCCCCGGCACCGAAGGCGGCGGCATGGTGACCCGTATTGGGGATCACGGCCTCTTCATGGTCGGCGCGCACGTCGCCCATGATTGCCAGATCGGCCATCACGTGATTCTCGCCAATAACGCAACCTTGGCCGGGCATGTCGCGGTCGGCGATTTCGCCATCATCGGCGGCCTCGCCGCCGTCCATCAATTCGTCCGCATCGGCGCGCACGCGATGATCGGCGGCATGTCGGGCGTCGAAAACGACGTGATCCCATATGGCATGGTCAAGGGCGACCGCGCCCATCTGGCCGGGCTTAACCTCGTGGGACTGGAACGGCGCGGCTTCGGCCGCGAGGACGTACGTGCGCTGCGCAGCGCCTATCGCATGCTGTTCGCGCCCGAAGGCACCATGGCCGAACGGCTCGACGAAGTCGCGCGCCTTTACAAGGAACAGGAGCATATTGGCCATGTGGTTGCCTTCATCCGCGAACGTTCCAGCCGCGCGCTGTGCCAGCCGAAATCGGACGAAGAATAAAGAGGCGTTATGGATTCCTCTCATAGCCTGGCGCCGCGCCTCGGCATCATCGCGGGCGGCGGCGCGGCGCCCGGCCATCTGGTCGCGGCCTGCCGCCGGCTGGGCCGCGATTTCTTCGTCATCTGCCTCGAAGGGCAGGCCGAAAAAGGCTTTGCCGAAGACGCGCCGCATGCATGGCTGCCGCTTGGCGCAGGATCGCGGCTCAAGGAACTGAGCGCCGCCGAGGGGCTCAGGGAACTGGTGATGATCGGCCGCGTGCGGCGGCCGTCGCTGCTTGAATTGAAACCCGACTGGCTGGCGCTCAAGGTCCTGACCAAAATCGGCATCAACATGCTGGGCGATGATGCGTTGCTGCGCGGGATCGGCAAGGCCATCGAGGAAGAAACCGGCCTGCGCGTGATCGGATTGCAGGAGATATTTGCCGATCTCTTGGCTCCCGCCGGCCAGCTCGGCCTCATTGCACCGGACGATCAGGCGCAAAGCGACATCAGGCGCGGGTTTGAGATCGCCCGCGCGCTCGGCGCGCTCGATGTCGGCCAGTCGGTGGTGGTGCAGCAAGGCCTTGTCCTCGGCGTCGAAGCCATCGAAGGCACCGACGCGCTGATCGCGCGCAGCAAGGATCTGTGCCGCGAGGGCCCCGGCGGCGTGTTGGTCAAAATCGCCAAGCCGCGGCAGGACAACCGCTTCGACCTGCCGACCATCGGTCCCGAAACTATAACCGCGCTGGAACAAGCCGGCCTGCGCGGCGTCGCCGTCGAAGCCGGGCGCAGCCTCCTCATCGAGCGCGAGGAAACAATCAGGCGCGCCGACGCGGCCGGCTTTTTCGTAATCGGCATCACCCCCGACGCGGACGCGGTCGGTGACTGAGCCGCCACTGTTCTTCCTCGTCGCCGGCGAGGCGTCCGGCGATTGGCTCGGCGCCGGCCTGATGCGGGCGCTGAAAAAGCGCCTGCCGGCCGTGCGTTTTGCCGGCATCGGCGGCCCGCGCATGCAGGCCGAAGGATTGCAGCTTTTCTTCGCGCAGGACGAAATCACGCATTTTGGCCTGGTCGAGGTTTTGCGCCACCTGCCGCGCCTCTTGAAGCGCATCGGCCAGACGGTGGCCGAAGTCAAACGCCGCCGCCCGGCCGCGCTCATCACCATCGACTCGCCCGATTTCAATTTCCGCGTCGCGCGCAAATTAAAGGGGCAAGGCATTTCGCTGATCCATTACGTAGCACCCACCGTGTGGGTATGGCGTGCGCGCCGCGCGCGCAAGGTTGCACAATTCCTCGATCATCTGCTGACGCTCTTGCCGTTCGAACCGCCATACTTCGCCGACGAAGGGCTGGCGGCGACGTTCGTCGGCCATCCGGTGGTCGAAAGCGGCGCGGATCGTGGCGATGGCGTGCGCTTTCGCATCAATCACGGCCTCGCGCCCGGCACGCCGTTGCTGGCGGTCTTACCCGGCAGCCGCATGGGCGAGGTTGCGCGCCTGATGCCGATTTTCCGCGCGACCCTCACAAGGCTGCGCGACAAGCACCCGGATTTGTGCGCCGTCATTCCCGCCGCGCCCGGCGTCGTCGCTTATGTCAAGAAACACAGCCGCGACTGGCCGCTGCCGGTCATCGTCACCGAAACCGACGCCGACAAATACGACGCCTTTGCCGCGTCGCACGCCGCCTTGGCTTGTTCCGGCACCATCGCGCTCGAACTGGCGCTGGCGCGCGTGCCGGCTGTCATCGCTTATAGGGTCAATCCGCTGACGGCTTTCCTCGCGCGCCGCCTGACGAATTTCACCTACGCCAATCTCGTCAACATCATGCATGGCCGCATGGCGGTGCCGGAATATTTGCAGGAAAATTGCGCGCCCGATAACCTCGCCGCTGCCCTCGAAACGCTGCTTGGCGATGAAGCCGTGCGGCAAAAGCAGGTCGCCGATTTGGAGGGTGCCGCCGGGTGGCTGGGGCAGGGACAATTCGTGCCGTCCGAGCGCGCGGCCGACACGGTGCTGCGCGTCACCGGCCTTGTCGAACGCAGCGAGGCCGCATGACGCGTTCCTACACGGTCCTGCAAGTGCTGCCGGCCCTCGATGGCGGCGGCGTCGAGCGTGGCACGGTCGAAATGGTTACGGCGCTGGCCGTGCGCGGCGAACTGGCGGTGGTCGCCTCGGCTGGCGGCCCAATGGCGCGCGAGGTCGAGGATGCCGGCGGCGTGCATGTCGAATTGCCGCTCAAGACCAAGAATCCGCTGGCGATCCTGCGCAACGCCGGCCGGCTGGCCGAGATCATCCGACGTTACAATGTCGACATCGTCCATGCCCGCAGCCGCGCGCCGGCCTGGAGCGCTTACCTCGCCGCGCGCCGCACGAATTGCCCGTTCGTCACCACCTTTCATAACGCCTATGGCGCCAGCCACCCGCTCAAGCGCCTTTACAATTCGGTGATGGCCAAAGGCGCGCGGGTGATCGCCATTTCGGATTTCGTCGGCGATTACGCGACGCAAACCTATGGTGTGCCGCACGCGATATTGCGCATGGTGCCGCGCGGAGTCGAGATCGGCCGTTTCGACCCGGCCAAGGTCGAATCCGCGCGTGTCGATGGCCTGCGCCGCGCATGGCACCTGCCGGAAGGCGCTGTGGTCGTGATGCTGCCGGGCCGGCTCACGCGCTGGAAAGGCCAGTTGGTGCTGATCGAGGCCTTGGCGCACCTTGGGCGCAAAGACATTGTTTGCCTGATGGTCGGCGGCGGTTCCGGCGATTATCGCCACGAGATCGAGGACGCGGCCGTGCGGCACAGGCTCGGCGGCGCCGTGCGCATCGTCGAGCATTGCCGCGATATGCCGGCCGCCCTGATGCTGGCTGACGTCGTGGTCTCGGCCTCGACCCGGCCGGAAGGCTTCGGCCGCGTGATCGTCGAGGCGCAGGCGATGGGCCGCCCGGTGATCGCCACCAATCACGGCGGCGCGCGCGAAAGCGTGATCGCGGGCGAAACCGGGTTTCTGGTGCCGCCGGGCGATTCCGCCGCGTTGGCGCAAGCCATAACGCAGGTTCTAAATCTGACGCCGGATCAGCGCATGGCTTTGGCGGTGCGCGAGGTCGATCATGTCCGCGCGCATTTTACTACCAGGACGATGACCGACGCGGTGATCGCGGTCTATGACGAATTGATGCAAGGCAAAGCGGCATGAGCGCGCGCACGCGCATCCTCGTCATCCGCCTCGGCGCTCTCGGCGACATCGTTTTGTGCCTTCAGGCGTTCCATGAAATCCGCGCCGCCCATCCGGGAGCTGAAATCGCGCTGCTCACCCGCGCACCATTCGCCGCTTTCGCCCGCAAGATGCCGTGGTTCGACCGGGTGATGATCGACCCGCATCCGCCGGCATGGCGGCCTGATCTGTGGATCGAGCTGGCCGGCGCCGTGCGGGCCTTCGCGCCGAACCGCATTTACGACCTGCAAGGCAAGCGCCGCCAGAGCGTTCTTTACGCGCTTCTGGGCGGGCTGTTTGGGCCGGAATGGTCGGGCGCGGCGCCGTTTTGTTCCCATCCGCGCCTCGAACCGCAACCCAGCATGCATTTCACCGATTTCTTGAGGGCTCAGTTGCAACGCGCCGATGTTGCAGCCCAACCGCCGGCCAACCTTGTATGGCTGGATGCGCCGTTGGCTGGATTTTCCCTGCCCGAACGCTATGCCGTCCTGATTCCCGCCTCTGCGCGGGGCGGCGAATATAAGCGCTGGCCGGCCGGGCATTATGCCGCT